>DASPQK010000245.1:0-21144 GCA_035624985.1 Syntrophobacteraceae bacterium
CGCTCGCGAATTATCCCGAAGACTTGGTGAGGGCTGCAAAAAATGCGGTCGATCGCGGCATCGGCTTCCTGTTGAGGGCACAGATACAATCCGGACCCTACGCGGGCGGCATGCCTGGACGCATCCACGGTGACGAAAAGGAAAACAGCGCCGCCGATACACGTGACGCCTCTATCCGCATTGATTACGTACAACATGCGCTGTGTGCTTTTCTGCGCTATGAAAAACTGCTTCATACCGAGAAGGCGTCGTCGCCGCGTGACGCGAGCCAGCCGGAAAAAAGTTGAATATAAAAGACCTGAATCCGTGAGTTTATAAATATCAGGTTTCTAGTCATTTCCCATTTAAGTATTTGTAATGGTTTATAATTTATGGCATTATGCCACCTCCCAAGAACTCACTTGGGAGGTGAAACATGCAGAAATTCATCATCGCGCAATCCAAAAGGGAATTCTATACATCCCACTCGGGACTGGCCCTCGCGGGATTGTGCCTGAACAAACGGCGCTCTCTGCCGGCCAATGCCAAGAATCCCTTTCCAGTCAGTTCCAGCGGCATTGGCCTCGACGATATCACCCAACTTTTATCACCAGCGCCGCACCCGTATCACCAGCCGCGCATCCCGCCCACAGAAGGTATCCGCCGCCCAGCATCGCCGTTTCCTCGATGCCTTCGATAACGAGCCGCCCCGCCGTGGGCCCCTGCGGGTGACCGAATATGAGGGAACTCCCGTAGTTGTTGAAACCCATAACGTCGATGCCCAATTGCGCGGCCATATATAGATCGTTTGCAACAAAGGGGTTATGGGTCTTTATGACCTTAACGTCGGATACGCCGATGCCTGCTTTCTCGAGGGCCATTTTGGCCGCCGGAGGGACCGCCGCTGCCATGAAGCCTTTTTTTGCCCTCGAAAATCCGTACGAGATCACCCGAATTTGGACCGAAGGGTCTGCGCTAAGCTCGGCTGCTTTCTCCCTGGTAGTTACCGCCACGGCGCAATTACCGTCTGCGGGATGGGTTTGCGAACCGAAGGTATGAATACCGTCGGGCAATACGGACTTGAGTCCGGCAAGGCCTTCCCGGGTGGTTGGCGTTACTCCTTCGTCCTTATCTACTATCTCGCTCTTCTTTCTTGAAATCATAACTTCAACCGGAAACATGTACCTTTTTTGAAATTCCCGGTCGTTATCCAGTCCGGCCGTGTACTGCTCATAGCGGCGCAGCGTCACCTCATCGGCCTGCTCCCGCGTAAGGCCGGCCTCCCTGGATACGTTTTCGGCCGTCTGGATCATAGCATTCTTGGCCCATGGGTCGTTTGCGAAGTTGTCCATCATCCAGTTTTCCGACACAACTTCGCCCCCCGGACCGTTAGGGTTGGGCCATACGGTGTGAGGTCCGTTGGAGCATCTGTCCGTCATAAGGCAGAAAGGTCTCTCAAAGAGTCCCGTTTCGATGCCCGCTGCGGCCTGCCAGATGCACGTGGCTGAAGTGGTGCACGCCTGGCTGATCGTCACGCCCGGAATGGACGCAGCACCCATGAGCGCGGCTGCCCATGGGCTCCCGTAAAACCATTGCGGCTGCCCGATCGTAATCCCCAAAAAGAGATAGTCGAACATTTTGGGGTCCCAGCTCTTCGCGGCCAGCCATCTTTTCGACGTTTCCGCCGCTAGAATTATGGCGTTCTGGGTCGCAAAACTGCCCTGCCACCGGGAGAACGGCGAAGAATAATAACCTCTGAATGGAATGTACGCTTTAGTCAACATAGTCCTGGCTCCTCCGCATGATTATCCGCCCAATGTCTCATCGGCGATCTTCCGCCGCAGGCCGATCACATTAATGGGTATGTATCGCATAAGTTTCGCAAGACGCGCGTCCAGCAACTCAAGGTCCCTGCCGTCTGATAGCTCGGAGAGGATTTCCCCGGCGACCGGGCCGAGTTTTGGGAAATGGGTGTAGATGAAGGCTTGAGCCATGTTCATGTTTCGCTTCGACATGAAACTGCCCGCATCTTTTTCCATGTTTTTTTGCACCCTTAGCAATGCGCTCTCCATCTCGAAAACCCCGATGGCCAGGTCGGCGAGCCGGCCAAGAATCTCCTGCCGCTTGAGAAGGTCCTCTCCGCATGTTTGCCACCCAACTCCCAGTGCGAACAGAAAAAGGTCCTTCGACGCCTGGACGAGTGCTCCGGCGTCTATGGGGACAGGGAAGTCCGCAGGGGCTTCGAACCGTTTTGTCAGTCTTGCCGCAGCTCCGAGCAGGGGCAGTCCGTCCCGGACGGTCCTGCGTATCAGCATCGTTGGGATAAGGAAGCGGTTTACCTCGCTTGTGCCTTCGAAAATCCTGTAAATCCTCGCATCCCTGTAAAGCCTTTCTATGGGGTATTCGGAGATGTATCCGTAGCCGCCGTGAATCTGTACGCCTTCATCGACCACAAAGCCCAGGACTTCGGTTGCAAAGACCTTGTTTATCGAACATTCGACGGCATATTTTTCCATGGCCCGCGCAGTGGCCCGTCTTCCCTCGGCCCCCGAAGAGTCCATACTGCGCAGGGTTTCCTCGATCAGCCCGCCGGTCCGGTAAACCGAGCTTTCGGCGGCGTATGTTCGGACGGCCATTTCCGCGATCTTTTCCTTGATAAGTCCGAACCGGGCGATTGGAACGTTGAACTGCACGCGTTCATTGGCATAACCGGATGAGACCTTCAACGCGAGCTTGGCCATACCGACGGCGGCTGCTGCAAGCTTGTAGCGGCCCATGTTCAAAATATCGAAAGCGACCACATGCCCCCGGCCGGCTTCAAAAAGCAGGTTTTCCACCGGGACTTTCACATCGTCCAAAAAGACGCTCCGGGTGGAAGACCCCTTGATGCCCATTTTCTTTTCCTCGAGTCCCGTGGACAGACCCTCCGAGGGGGCGTCTACGATAAAGGCGCTTATTTTATCATCGAGTCTTGCATAGACAATGAAAAGGTCCGCCACCCCCGCGTTGGTTATGAACTGCTTGGCGCCGTTCAGAATATAGAACCTGCCGTCGGCGCTCAGGGAAGCTCTGGTCTTTAATGCCATGGCATCGGAACCCGCGCCGGGTTCGGTCAGAGCGTACGCTGCAATCCTCTCGCCGCTTACGATGCCGGGTAGATATTTGCTCTTCTGTTCGTCCGTGCCAAAGAAGACGATCGGAAGGCTGCCAATGCCCGTCTGTGCGCCGTGCGCCTGAGAAAACGAGCCCGCCTTGCCAAATTCCTCGGTAATGATCGTGGCGCTGATTTTGTCCATTTCCGTGCCGTCATATTCCGAAGGGATTTCCGTCCCTAGAAGCCCCAACTCGCCCGCATCCTTCAAAAGACGGGCGATCAGGCCCTCCTTCTGAGACTCCAGATCGTCCATTACAGGCAAAACCTTCTCGTCGACAAAGCGCGAGGCAGTCCGCACAATCATCCGGTGTTCTTCATTGAAATCCTCAGGCGTGAATACACTCTGGGCAGAGGTGGGCTCGATCAGAAAAGCTCCGCCTTCCGGCAAGTCCTTCACCAGTTTTGCACCCCGCAAATTATTCATCTGAAGTTGGGCTTGCGCTTCTCGTTAAAAGCCGCCAACCCCTCCCTTCCATCCTCGCTCAAAAAAGCAGTAATGAAGTTCTGAGTCTCCAGGACAAGTCCCGAACCGATATCCACATTCGTCCCGGTATTCATTGCCTCTTTGGCCATCTTTACCGCCAGGGCGGGCTTCGAGGCCAATTTGGAAGCCAGCCTTCGAGCCTCATCCATAAGAGAAGCTCCAGGGTAAACCCTGTTGACCAAACCTAGCTTCTCAGCCGTGGGCGCGTCAATGATATCGCCCAGCAGAATAAGCTCTTTGGCTTTTGCAATCCCGATAAGCCTTGGCAGGCGCTGAGTGGCCCCCCCGCCTGGAATTATTCCTAGATTGATCTCGGGCTGGCCGAATCTTGCCGTATCTGCCGCCAGGCGAAAATCGCAGGCAAGGGCGAGTTCGGTGCCTCCCCCCAAGGCAAGTCCGTTGATTGCGGCGATCACAGGCTTGCTCAGGTTATCGATCTTGGCCAAGGCCTTCCGGCCAACCGTGCAAAAGGTGTAGATTCCCAGAGTGTCAAGATTGACCATTTCCGTTATGTCTGCGCCGGCAGCAAATGCCTTATCTCCTGAACCGGTTATGATGACCGCTCTGAGCGCATTGTCGGCCTCGATTTCATCTACCGCCGCCCCCAATTCCTCAAACACCCTGCTGTTCAGCGGATTCAACGGAGGACGGTTCAGCACTAGCGTGGCCACATTGCCTTCTTTTATCAATTCGATGACCTGATAATCCATTGAAGGACCCCTTTCTGACGTAACTTACCAAGATCTTGGACCGAACTTTCCGTAAAGTTCACTTTTTCCGCTTGTCTTTGACGATGTGCGTCAACACCTCCAGTATTTCGTTTTTTTCTTCATCCGCGCAGCCATCCAAATACCGCCTCAGGTCCTTTTCCTTTTCATTGTAGATTTCGCACAAAAGACCCCTTCCCTTGTCCGTTATCTCCAGCCACTTTAAACGCTCATCATCCGAATCGCTGGTTCTTACAATACAGCCCATTTTTTCCAGTCGCTTTGTGATGCCCGTCATATTGGCGCCCGAAACCAGCATGATTCGGTTGACTCTCTTTATGGTATTGCGGCCGTCGGTAGAAGCATCGAGTACCCGGAGCACGTTGTACTGAGAGAAGGAAAGCCCATGCTTCTTAAATATGGCGGACTGTTCCTTCCTGAACCGCTCGGCCGCCCTCACCATGGCCATCATCACACGCTCATCCAGCCCCATGTCGTCTTTGTATGCGCTATGGGACATATCGCCCCCTGTTGAACCCCTGGAAAAAACCCGCAGGTAGTGGGAAGAAAATGACCGGGGCAAAACTAATCGTTTCGCATGCTGTTTGGCCGCTCACCCGCTCTTTTCGAATCCCCCCACCATAAATGTTATGCAAATCGAAAGAATGGTTGACAACTATAATTAGTTAACGTATTAATTGTCAATATATAATTAATTAATATCTTAATCTTCTTCCCGAGGTTTCCAGACAAGGAGTGCAAACTTCATGAAACGTGTTATCACCCTTAAGGTTAACGGCGATCCTTACACGGTGGCGGTCTACCTGTGGCAAATGCCCAATGCCGGGGATATGCCTCCAGGCGAAGTAACCTGCATCCAAATCTATGAACCCGAAATGAGGACGGAAAACTGAGGACTGAGGAGTCGTCATCAGGGCCAATGCAACTGGCTTGTCTCAACAGAAGGAGGACAGCATGGAGATTCGTAAGATTGGCGTAGTTGGCGCAGGGGCGATGGGTACCGGGATTGCTAACCTCGGTGCCATGAACGGCTATGAAGTAATTATGCGTGATATAGATATGTCCTTTGTGGACAATTCCATCAGGAGCATGGCCAAGTACATGGAGCGTTCGGTCGAAAAGGGAAAAATGAGCGAGGAGCAGCGGCAGGCTGCTCTGGCGAGGGTCAAAGGAACACTCGTGCTCGAAGATCTCGCCGACTCCGATATTGTGATAGAGGCCGTAATCGAAGACATTAACCTCAAAAAGGAGGTGTTTGAGGCGCTCGATAAGATTTGTCGCCCGGAAATCATACTGGCCACCAATACGTCCTCGATGTCCATTACCGCTATTGCCGCCGCCACGAGCAGGCCCGATAAGGTTTGCGGGATGCATTTTTTCAATCCGGCCCAGATTATGCGCCTGGTTGAGGTTATAAGAGGGCTCAAAACATCCGATGAAACCATCGCAACGGCAAGGGCGCTTGCGGAGTCATTTGGCAAAAAGACGATCGAGGTCAGGAAGGATTCTCCCGGCTTTGTGGTCAATACGATCATGACCGTCCAGTTCATCGAGGCTTGCCGTTTGCTGCAGGAAGGAATCGCCTCGGTGGAGGACATCGATACGGCGGTCAAGCTCGGATTGAACTACCCGATGGGACCCTTCGAACTCATGGACTTCACGGGGATCGATATTTCCTACTTTGTCATGAACCATTTGGCCGCCGAGTTTAACGACGGCCGCTGGGCTGCTCCTTTCATCATCAAGCAGATGGTGCGGGCGGGCACCCTGGGCAAAAAGACCGGGGGAGTGGGTTTCTACTCCGCTAAGTAATGTTTGGGAATCAGTCCCAACGGCTGTACTACATAAGAGCAAATCGAGGGGTTGAGAATTAAGGCGCTTATGGATTATAATTATTCTTCTCCATTTTCCCGTTCACTACTCCTCATTTTCCAGTTCTTCAACCCTTATCCCCAATTTTGTTTCAAGGAGTGATCGATGAGAGAAGTGGTAATACTGGGAGCGGCCAGGACTATAGGCGGACAATTCGGAGGTTCTTTTTCAGGTCTCACCGCTCCTCAACTCGGCGCTGCGGTGGTCAGGGAAACTATTAACCGTTCGGGAATTACGCCTGATGATATAGATCAAACGATATTCGGCAACGCCTGGCAGGCCGGAGTCGGCCCCAATGCAGCCAGGCTGAGTTCCGTTATGGGCGGGGTCAATGTAAGCACGCCTGCCGTTTCGGTAAACGTCCGTTGCGGATCGAGTGTTCAGGCTCTGATTTTCGGTGCTCAGGCCATTAAGGCGGGTGACGCGGACACAGTGCTCGTTGGGGGCACGGAAAGTACGAGCATGATCCCCTATGGATTGCCCCGCGCCCGTTGGGGTTATCGCATGGGCAACAGCGAGTTGGTTGATTTGATGCACAAAGACGGGTTCCTGTGTCCATTGGGCGGCGGATTCATGGGCGAGATCACTGATTGGCTCGCTAAGGAAAGAGGCATCTCCAGGCATGAGCAGGATCTCTTCGCCGTCGAATCGCACAACAAAACCGAAGCTGCGGTCAGGGACGGAGTGTTCGCTGAAGAGGTCGTTCCCATCCCGGTCAAGAAAAAAGACCAAACGGTTATGGTCACTGAGGAAGAAATCTATCGCAAAGGCGTAACTGTGGAATCCCTCAGCGTGCTTAAACCGGTCTTTTCCAAAGATGGCACCGTCACTGCCGGAAATGCCTGCGCCCTGTGCGATGCCGCTTCAGCCGTGGTCATCATGGAACGCGAAAAAGCCAAAGCGATGGGGCTAAAACCCATGGCGCTTTTAAGAGGCTATGCTTTCGTCGGGATCGATCCCAGGTACTTTGGCCTCTCTCCATCCAAAGCAATACCGGTAGCACTGAAAAATGCCGGCCTCGCGCTCGCGGATATTGAATTGCACGAACTCAACGAGGCATTTGCAGCGCAGTACATTGCGTGTGAACAGATTCTCGGGTTGGATCGTTCAAGGGTCAACATTTACGGAGGAGCCATTGCCCTGGGGCATCCGGTAGCCGCCACCGGCACTAAGCTTCTTACTACCCTGCTCTACGCCCTGCGGCGGCGGGATAAGACCTTCGGGGCCGTCAGCGCCTGCATCGGCGGAGGCAATGGCGTAGCCGCCATAGTCGAGCGGCTGAACTGATAAGAGCTTTACAGCGGTTATCTCATGAGACTCGAAGGCAGACCGGGGCAGGCTGTGGTGGTCTTTTTGGCCGCTGTTGCAGCCTGCATTTTGAGTTATGAATTTTTCGACGCGCCGGCAGCCCGCTTTTGCGCCTCGCTTGACCCCGCAATCAGAGAGGTCTTCAATCTGATAACCCGCCTGGGGCTGTCGACGCCTTATCAGGTGGCCGCAGCCGGTGGATTTATATACTTTAAATTGGTCAAAAAGGATGAAATCCTTGCAAACGCGGCGGCCTTTCTGTTCGCGGCCGTAGTGCTCTCAGGGCTTGCCAACGACCTGATAAAGGTGCTGGTTGGCAGAAGCAGGCCCGACCTGCTGCTTAACCAGGGCATATATGCGCTTGAACCCTTCACGAATCAATATCGTTATGCATCCTTTCCGTCAGGCCATGCCAATACCATAGCCGCAGTGTGCTGCGGATTGAGCGTGGTTACAGGCCGCTTCAAGTTCATTCTGCTAAGTACCGCCCTGGCTGTAATGGCCAGCCGAGTTGTGGTGGGGGCTCATTTCCCAAGCGACGTATTGTTTGGAGCTTACCTGGGAATAGTTGTAACCCAACTGTTGGCTTCCGCTTTCGAGAAAAGAGGGGCGCCGGTTGCCTTCTATAAGCGTCGGGGGCGTTAGTCTGTATCTTTATCAGAAACACCTGACCAATTAAGTATCCGAGTTTCGAGAAAAGCTCTTATTTTTGCCGAAACCTGCCGCACGGCCCCCGAGTAAAAATGATCGACTCCGGCAAGCACCTCCAGGGTGAACGCTTCAGTATTAGGCTGCCCTGCAAGCCAATTCTTCAGGGATTGGAGGGAGCAAAAATCATCGTTATCCCCGATGATGATGAGCACTGGAGCATCAGGCAGTTTAAGTCCCCCTGAAGAGATGAAATCCAGCGGAGGCGATATGAGAATCAGTAAATCCGTAAGAAGGCCCATTCGGATTGCCTCCATGGCGGCCCATGCTCCGTAGGAGTAAGCGGCAAAATCTATTCGCCCCCTGGACCTCGCCTTGAGGAATTGTGATATCTCGATCAGGTCAAGGGCATCTTTTTGTCCCTCCGCCTGGTTGCCGCCGCTTGCGCCTGTTCCCCTGAAATTGAAACGCAGGGTCCCCCATCCGAGGCCGGCAAACGTCTGCCGCACGGCCCGGACGACGTGATTTTCCATGTCGCCTCCATATGAGGGATGGGGGTGACAAAGGATTGCATTGCGGCCTATCCGCCCCTGTTCGAACAGCCCTTCCAATGTCACTCGGCCATTGTCGACTGGTATCCCTACGGGCGCTTCCGGCATATCCGCTCCTTTTGCTTAAATCCCTTGACAAGACACTACGGGGTTATGCGATTATAACTCATCCCTAAGCTGAAACAATATTAACAACCACTTGCAATGGGAAAGGGGGACATCCTATGACTCAAAGGAGCGCTTTAACCTTTTTCATCATGGCATTAAGTCTGTGCCTCCTGCTGCCGGCGCCCGCCGGCGCCGGAATGAGCGAGGACGCCAAGGTGCAGGCATCAACCGCCGTAATAAGGGAGGTTATGGATATTCCCGAGAGTGCGATTCCACCCAGCCTCCTGCATATGGCGCAGGGAATTGCGATTTTCCCCGATCTGCTCAAGGCGGGATTTATTTTAGGGGGTCGTTATGGAGTTGGGGTTCTGCTGGTGCGCAATGAGGACAGATCCTGGGGCAACCCCGTCTTTTTCCGCCTCATAGGAGGCAGCATCGGCTGGCAGATCGGCGCCCAATCAAGCGACGTGATTCTTGTCCTCAAAAGCATTCGCAGTCTGGATGCCATATACGGGGGCAAATTCACTCTTGGGGCTGATGCTTCGATTGCGGCAGGGCCTGTTGGCAGACAGGCCGAAGCTGCAACTGACATTATGCTCAGGGCCGAAATCCTCTCCTACTCCAGAACCCGGGGCCTTTTTGCAGGACTATCGTTCGAAGGGGCGGCAATTCTGGTAGACTATGGTTCGACCGCCTCCTTCTATAACTCTCCCGGATTGTTGCCGGTGGATGTATCGAAAAACCCGAACATAATAACCCCCCCGGCTGCGGCAGAGCTTAGACGGGTGCTTGACTGGTATTCCAGGTGATGAAGATGCAGGTTTTAGTTCTCAGTTTTTGCTTCTTAGGGGTCGGTTTTTAAAGTTCAGTTTTTGTCCTGACGGACTTATCCGGCCGGCCCGTGCGCAAGCGGACGCCCCTATTCTTTTTCTATGGGAAAGGTGAGCCCCGCGCCTTGCCAACCGATCACAGCGACCATTGGACACAGCGAAAAGACGAGCAACAGGTAGACCAAACCCAAGGTGCTGAAACTTGTGAGGACCTCGGGCGCCACCTCGCGCCATATGAGGGCGACAAGAGAGACAACCAGCATCAGCAGGGAAACAGTCACCTTTATGTTTACCCTGCGCATCGGTCGGGCCAGGTAATTGACCGACCATGATACGAAGCCTGTCAGCATCACGATCGGTGTAAAGATTACACCCCCCGCAAGGCAGTGGAAAGCGGTCGTATCGAACGAAGGGTCGCCCGTTATAAGATAGAGCAACGTGAAGAAGCCCGCCGAGAGCATGAATACGATAGGAAAATGCACCGTCATCGGGTGCGGATGCCTTCTAAGAAAAGGCACCTTCTTGAAAAGTGGTTCAAGAAAAGTTTTTCCCTCGATTTCGTGAACCGCCTCACGCCTGACAATCCCCACCTGGGGGAATCTCTGGAGCATTTCAGGTCCGTGAGGGGCGCCGCCTATGTCTGTCGTGAGGTCCTTGCCGGAAAAATGGCGCCTCATATGGCTGCCCGTTTTCCAGAGCTTACTGCCGCTCACGTCATAAATCTTGCCTTCATAGGCGATATAAACCGGTCTTCCATCCTTGCCGTCCTTTTGGGCAAGTTCCTCCAGGCTGATTTCTTCCATCTCCGTCATCTCCCGGTAAACGCAGAAAAACCAATCCCGTTGCCTGATTTCGCCACAAGATAAGAATTGAGCGGACCATTACAATTACCGCTGCGCCATAGATTTCCATGCGCCTCTCGATTGCATTTGGCGCGCGGATGGCTTATCGTGAGTGCCGCACTGCATGGTTGGCGGCTGCTGCAAAAAAATATGAACCGCTGCTTTGGTCTTGGGGTTAACGAAAAACTCAAACCTAAGAACTAAAAACTCGAAGGCGAGGTCATTTCCTTTGAAAGCAACGTGTGCTCTTGTGTTTACGGCGATGTTTTTCTTCTTTCCTGCACTGTGCCCGGCAGCGGAGCTGTTCAGGGACGCCTCGGAAGCTCGGCTCTCCAATGGCCTCAAACTCATTATGCTCGAAAACCACAAAGCTCCGCTGATATCTTTCCAGGTCTGGTATCGGGCGGGGGCCAGAAATGAGACAACGGGCAAAACGGGGCTTGCTCACATGCTCGAACACATGATGTTCAAGGGCACCACAAAGGTGAGCGGGGAAGAGTTTACCAGGGCAATCGTCGAGTTGGGCGGGGAGCAAAACGCATCCACCTCGCACGACTATGCGTGTTTTTTCATAACCATTGCCTCCGACCATTTAGAGGTGCCCATCAATCTTGAATCGGACCGCATGAGCAATCTGGTCCTAAGAGAAAGCGATTTTCGAACCGAAAGGATGGTCGTTCTCGAGGAGCGCCGAATGCGCGTCGAAGACGATCCCCAGTCTTTCCTGCTGGAGCAGCTCGAAGCTGCCGCATACCAGTCGCAGCCCTATCACTGGCCTGTCATTGGATGGGCCGAGGATATTGAGAGGTTTACCATCGACGACGTAAAGGCGTTCTACTCGACCTTTTACAACCCGGCTAATGCTTTCGTGGTCGTCGTGGGCGATTTCAAAAAGGAAGCCCTTTTGCCCATGATGGAAAAGGCGTTCGGACAAATCCCCGTCAGAAAGCCGGTACAGCAGCTTCTCATTCAGGACCCCCCTCAAGTCGGTGAAAGACGTGTCCTTGTCGAGCATCCCGCCCAGGTCGGTTCCCTCTCGGTTGCCTGGCACGTTCCCAATCTGCGAAGCCAGGACAGCTATGTTCTGGACGTCATAAAAGCAATGCTTGCCGAAGGGAAGAGTTCGAGGCTATATGACCACCTGGTCCGCGGAAAAGCGCTCATACTCGAATCGACCGTGGATTACAATCTGACCACTCAAGACCCGGGCCTGTTTTATATTACCGTCACCTATCTTCCGGGAAAAGATTCTGACGAAATAGAACAGGCGATCTATGATGAGGTCGAGCAGCTCAAAACATCTCCTGTAGGAGTTCGAGAACTTGAAAAGGCAAAAAACCAACTGGAGGCATCCTTTGTCTTTGACCAGGAATCCATCTTTTCCCTTGGACAAAATCTGGCCGAATACGAGATAGCCCTTGACTGGGCCGCCATCGGTGCATACGTGCCGTCGATCCGCAAGGTTACCGCACAGGAAGTCCAGCGTGTTGCCTCTAAGTACTTTACGGCACAAAACCGCACCGTCGGCATTCTGGCACCCCGGACAAAGCCTGCTGCGACTCCCTCCCAGGTCCCTCCCCAGCCCGCCGGTGGAGGCAAAAAAGACCGGAGCATAAGGCATCAGGCATCGGATTTTCGAAACCAGCCTATCCCGTAGGCAATGGTAGGTAGTTATGTATCCAAAAAAAACCTGCACTGCGTTCATTCTGGCTGCGATCGCGCCCCTGCTCGTCCCCGCCTGCTGCCTTGGGATGCCAAAGGCTGAGAGGATCGAACTGCCTAACCACCTTAAGGTGCTGGTATTTGAAGAACATTCGATTCCGGCGGTCACTATGGAATTGCTGGTGGCTGCCGGTTCCTGGCGCGATCCCGATGAAATGAAAGGCATTGCTAACCTCACCGCAAAATCCGTTCTGATGGGTACACGGTCTCTTTCGTTCGATGAGATAAACAGCAGGCTCGATTTCATGGGGGCCTCTCTTGAGGCGGATTGCACCAGAGATTTTGCCACAATCGGCATGCAGGTTTTGAAAAAAGACCTGGAGTCAGGGGTCGGTCTCTTTACAGAGATTATCGCTCATCCATCCTTTCCAGGCCCGGATGTGGACGGACAAAAAGATGACATCATAGGGTCATTGCGTGCAAAAGAGGACGATCCGATCGAGGTCGCAAACAGGGCTTTCGACCGGGCGCTTTTCCTGGACAGCCCTTATGCCAGCCCGGTGGACGGCACGGAGAAATCGGTTCCCGAAATCGGCGCCGATGAGCTTTCGAAATTCTACGCTTCCTTTTACCGCCCAAACGACTCGGTCCTGGTGGTCGGAGGCGACATAAGCACCGAGGAAGTCAAGACCATGATCGTTCCACGGTTGATCGGCTGGGAAGCTGCCCAGGTCCCTGAAACGCCTTTCAGAAAGAAATTCGCCCAGGGCGCCGTAAACGTCGCTATAGACAAACCCGTGTCACAGGCTACGATCATCATCGGTTGTCCGGCAATGGAGAGGGCCAGCCAGGACTATTACCCTTTTCTGGTGATGAACCAAATCCTGGGATCTGGCGATCTGTCGAGTCGGCTCATGATAGAGATACGCATCAAAAAGGGACTGGCCTATGCAGTGGAAAGTTATCCATCCGCCCGCAAATATGCGGGTTCTTTCCAGGTTGTTATCCAGACTAAGGATTTGTCAGCCAAAGAGTCTATCGCACTTGCCAGAGAACAACTGGTGCGGCTCCGGCGACAGCCTGTTTCAGATGCCGAACTCCAGGCCGCCAAGAAGTTTTTGATAGGTAATTTCCCATTAAAATACAGCGCCCAGCAGGATTATGCAAAATTGTTGGCTCAAATCGAATTCTACGGCCTTGGAGCCGATTACATCGAAAAGTTCGCTTCGCTTATAAATGCCGTTACCTCGGAGGATATTCTCAGGGTGGCCGACAAATACCTCAAACCCGACAATGTGACGGTCATTGTCGCCGATCTCAAGAAAGCGCGGATAGAGTGAAGTGTGTTATACCAGCCGCAAAATTGATTCGGTCAACTATTGTAATTGAAATGGGCTGCATTATTTTCTCGCCTGAGAGTGCCGCTGCAACAGATATGAGCGGGACTCACCAGTCGGTTCCTGGTTATTCGTCAGGTCATTTCCCCATTTAGAACTGCGGGGCCAGCAAAAGATGCCGGACCTTTGCCGCCGGGATTTTCTCAAACTGTTCGGAATAGCTGGATCGGGAGCGGTGCTCTATGGCTGCGGCGAGCCGGCCACGCGATATCTCATTCCATATATCAATCCTCCCGAAGACGTTGTCCCTGGAAAGGCGGTATATTATGCAACAACGTGCCGTGAATGTCCGGCGGGCTGCGGTATGCTGGCCAAGAATCGTGAGGGGCGCATCGTAAAGGTTGAAGGAAATCCCTCACACCCTGTAAGCCGGGGGAAGCTCTGCCTGCGGGGGCAGGCATCGCTGCACGGCCTCTATAACCCCGACCGGTTTTGGGGACCGATGCAGCGGAATGTGTACGGCGCCCTTGACCCCATCACCTGGGAGCGGGGCGAAGCGATTCTGGCGGAAAAACTTTCAGCAGCAATGGCCAAGGGCGGGGGCGGTCGCATAGTGATTGTGACCGGCCTTGTCACCGGGGCTATCAAAGACCTGACAGAAATGTGGCTGAGTGAAATGGGCCAGGAAAACGGCCACATAATGTATGAACCCTGGTCCTATGAGTCTTTGAAAAAAGCCAACCAGGTGGTTTTTGGCCGTGACGCCGTTCCCCAATACCGGTTCGACGAACTCGATTTTCTTATTTCTTTTAACGCGGGCTTTCTGGAAACCTGGATATCCAATCTTGAGTTTGCACGCCAATACGCTTCGTTTCATCCAATCAGTGGTGAGTCGAAAAATGTCTTCGTATTCGTTGGACCGCGGCTGTCGATGACGGCAAACAATGCCGACCTGTGGATTGCGACTCGTCCCGGAACCGAGTATGCCGTGGGGCTGGGAATCATCAGGGCAATCCTTGACAAGAAACTCGCGCCGGACCAGCCTGCGGAGCGCAGGGCGGCGATCGAGTCCATGGTTTCCGCCTGGCCGGTCGAAAGGGCGGCAGCGACGGCAGGGTGCGATCCCAAGCTGATCGAATCTGTCGCCAGGCTGTTTGCAGGCGCGGCTCGTCCACTCGCGATCGCCGAAGGACTTCCCCAGTGTGTGCCAAACGCTACAGAAACGGCGGTTGCCGCAAATCTGCTTTGCACCCTCAAACCTGCTTCTCTTTCGGCTATCGACTTCAGCTGCGAATCCTCGCGCACCTATGTCGCGCGGGCTGATGCCATCAAGGCTCTTGCCGACCGTATGAGATCGCGGGAAATTGACGTTCTCATTTTCCAGGGGGTAAATCCGGTTTTCTCGCTTCCCAAAGCTTGGGATTTTGCCGCAGCCATCAAATCGGTACCTTTCGTGGCGACATTTTCTCCGGCCATTGACGAAACCTCGGCATTGGCTCACCTGGTGCTGCCCTCTCATTACAGCTTCGAGTCCTGGGGCGACTATTCGCCCGGAAAGGGAGTAACCGGGTTTTTGCAGCCGGTGATGGGACCGGTTTTCAATACGAAGCACACGGGAGACATCCTGATCTCCACGGGCAAAAAAATAAAGGGAGAAGAGAGCTTCCCCTTTAGGGATTTCTACGACGCGCTCCAGGGCTACTGGACTCGGATATCCGCCGAGGCCGGGATTAAATCATTCGATGACTTCTGGCAAAACTCGATCATGCAGGGAGGCTATTGGCCCGAACAGACCGCAAAAGCCCCCGAGCTCTCGCTGCCGGCGCCCTCGTTTAATTTCCCCGAGTCGGAGCAGGAGACTGGAACGGGTCTTCCTCTGGTGGTCTATCCAACGGTACAGTTTTATGACGGCAGAATGGCCAACCACCTGTGGGTCCAGGAGTTCCCCGACCCCATGACCCAGGTTACCTGGGGAGGATGGCTGGAAATTCATCCTGAGACCGCCGGTAAATTGGGCCTTAAGAAAGGAGACCTGCTCCGTGTAAAAACCGATTATGGCGCAATTGAAATTCCGGCCCTCCCAATCTATACGGTGCCGGAGGGTGTTGCCGCTATACCGGTCGGGCAGGGGCATTGGAACTTCGGGCGATTCGCGACCGGGCTTCCGGCAAATCCTTTCGAGCTGCTCGGCCCCGATCTCGATCTGGTTTCCGGCGCTACCCTGCGCCCCGGTCTGAATCTTAAAATCGAAAAAACAGGCAAGACCTTCGACATCGCCAACACTGACGGCAGTTTTTTTCTGCATGGCCGCGAAGAAGACTTTGTGCCGGTGATCAGCCTGGAAGAACGAAACAGGATGGCGGCCTCCGGAGAGAAGCCCTACATTGACTACCCCCTGCCGGCAGGCTACCAGGAGTCGAAAGATTTCTATCCGCGTCACACATATAGCGACTATCGCTGGGCAATGGTCGTGGACCTCGACCGCTGCATAGGCTGCGGCGCCTGCGTGGCGGCATGCTACTCGGAGAACAATGTTGCCCTCGTAAAACGCGATCAGATGCTCAGAGGCCGGGAGATGTCCTGGATAAGGGTCCAGCGATATTTCAACGAAGACGCAAAAGGCGCCAGATGGCTGGTAATGCTCTGCCAGCATTGCGACAACGCGCCCTGTGAGTATGTGTGTCCGATCTTTGCTCCCCATCATAGCGAGGAAGGGCTCAATAACCAGGTTTACAATCGCTGCTTCGGAACGCGCTTTTGCTCCCAAAACGATCCTTATAAAGTGCGGCGCTTCAACTGGTATACCTTCACCCGGCCCGAACCTCTCAAGTGGCAGTTAAATCCGGATGTTACCGTGAGACAGAAGGGCGTCATGGAGAAATGCTCCTTCTGTGTCCACCGAATTATAGAGGCAAAGCTCGAGGCCACAATGAAAGGCCGAAAAGTGCGCGACGGCGACTTTACTACTGCCTGCGCCCAGACCTGCCCCACGGAGGCCTTGATTTTCGGCTCCCTGGTCGATCCCGAGAGCCGGGTGTCGAAACTGATAAACGACGTCAGGGCTTACCAGGTGCTCCAGCACCTTAATACCAAGCCTGCTGTGATCTACCTCAAGAGGGTGATTGAAGAATTGAGGGTTTGAGGAACAGAGGAACTGAGGGATAGAGGAATTAATTCCTAAATTCCTGAATTCCATAATTCAACTTAAATGGAGTTTTTCATGGGGTGAGCGAGGCGGCAGGACCGCAGGGGCTGACCGGCTACGGGGCGGCAGACGATCAGATACTGGGGGCGATGTGGAATCCAGGCCGCGTCTACTGGACTTTCGTGGCGATTACCGCGCTGGGCGTCCTTATCGGCGCCTCTTGCTGGGCTTACCAGATCGCAACCGGACTGGGGGCGGCAAACATACTTCACCCTGCTATGTGGGGCACCTATCTTGTGAATTTCGTCTTCTGGGTAGGTATCGCCCATTCAGGCACCCTGATTTCAGCTATCCTGTTTTTGTTCCGGGCATCCTGGAGGACGACCATTTCCAGGAGCTCAGAGGCCATGACGGTTTTCGCGGTAATGATAGCCGGGATGTTTCCGCTCATTCATTTGGGGCGTGTATGGCTGGTGTACTGGATTGTTCCATACCCAAACCAGCGTAATTTATGGCCAAATTTCCAGTCGCCCCTGGTCTTCGACGTAGTTGCGGTCTCAACCTATCTGACCGTGAGTTTTCTCTTCTGGTACACGGGCCTGATGCCGGACCTGGCGACCATCAGGGACCGCACCGCCGGCATAAAGAACAGGATATACGGCTTCTTCTCGCTAGGTTGGAGGGGTTCCGAAAAAACATGGAAAACATACGGGACCGCCTATCTGCTCTTCGCGGCCCTTGCCACCCCGCTGGTGATTTCAGTGCACAGCGTGGTCTCCTGGGATTTCGCTCTCGGCATCGTTCCGGGATGGCACAGCACGATTTTCGCCCCCTATTTCGTCGCGGGCGCCATTCATTCCGGCCTTGCGATGGTGCTGGTGCTGCTCATCCCAATGCGCAAAATTTTCAGGTTCGAAAACCTTATCACAATGGAAGTGCTCGAAAATGTCGCCAAGACTATAATCCTTACCGGCCTCATCGTCGGCTATTCCTATGCCATTGAACACTTTCTGGCCTGGTACAGCGGCGGCAAAGCTGAAGAGCAGCAGTATATGTGGCGAATGACCGGCTACTACTCCTGGTGCTTCTGGCTGATGGTCATCTGCAATGCCGTCGTTCCAATAGCCCTGTTCTTCAAGAAAGTCAGGACAAGCATCCCCGCTCTTTTCTCTATAGGAATACTGGTGCTCATAGGAATGTGGCTCGAACGCCTGGTGATCATAGTGGGGTCGGAAGCCCATGAGTTTGACCCTTATTCCTGGGGTCTCTACAAATACCCGTCCATAGTAGAGTGGGGCATACTGATCGGTTCTTTCAGCCTCTTCTTTTTCCTGTTTCTTCTTTTCGCCAAGTTTTTGCCCACCATCTCGGTTGCGGACGTGAAGGAGAAGATGCAGGTTCGGAGGGACGATTAGAAATTATGAATTACGAATTACGAATCAAAAGCGGGAAAAGAGATCGGAAATCGCGGGCAAGAGGAAAGCTCGATGGCTAAAAAGCTGGCTGTAGTCGGGATATTCGCGTACCTGAACGAGCTTGTTTCGGCAATAGAGGACCTGAGAAGGCAGAAAGTCTCTATCGATGCGGTGTATTCACCATTGCGGAGCGAACAGATCAGGGAAGCGCTGGGCGAACCGATCCTGGGACCGGGGCGTTTTTTCACCCTGACCGGAGCTGTCCTTGGACTTTTGACCGGGATGTTTCTTGCCTGGTACACGGAAACGCAGTGGATGTTCGATATAGGCGGAAAGCCTGCGATCGGGATAGTCCCGGTTGTCATACCGGCTTTCGAGTTTTTCATTTTGATCGCCGTGCTTTTTACGCTGGGAGGTTTTCTTTTCCTGAACAGAATCCCCTCAATGCGCCTTCCGGCGCATTACGACAAACGGTTCAGCCAGGACCGTTTTGGGATACTGGTCTACTGCACTGAGGCCAACTGCGAGTCCGTTTCCAGGATATTGAAGAATCTGGGCGCCGAGGAGGTCAGTCGTATTGAAGAGTGAGATTTACCGGGAAATCGAGGCCGCGAAAAAGTCGCTAAACTGGGGGACGTTCAAGGCGGTGAGTCTTGTCCTCTTTGCGGTCGGCGCGGCTGCATTCCTCTACCAGCTTTTTGAGGGCGACGCCAAAAGGGCCTGGTCGGCTTACGTGATTAACTATGTCTATTGGACAGGGCTTGCCTTCGGCACTTTCCTGCTCTCTCCGGTCCTCACTTTGACTAACGCGACTTGGGGCAGGCCCGTGAAGCGGCTGTCGGAATCGGTCGTCTTCTTCCTCCCCGTTTCTTTCATTCTGCTTTGGCCTCTTTTTCTCGGACGGGCGGATGTTTTCTGGTGGGTGCTCCATCCGGAAGAACAGAAGGCGCCTTGGCTCAATACGACCTTTTTCTTTGCGCGAGAGAGTGTCGGACTCCTTGCCATGGCTCTTACGGGAGTTGTGATCGCTTACAACTCCCTAAAGAACGACCTGGAATATATGAGGAACGGCAGTGGGGAGAAGAGATCGGGAAGCGATGGAACAGGTCCTTTCCGGGACAGCGGGGCGGCAGCGGTAGCCTACGTCATCCTCTACGCGTTCATCATGAGCCTGGTGGCCTTCGACATGATGATGTCTCTAAGCCGGGAGTGGTACAGTACTCTTTTCGGGGCCTACTATTTCGTGGTTTCCTTCTATACCGGGCTTACGGTTCTGGCGATTCTGTCCGCATTTGCCGTTAAAAAGATGGCTATGGGCAATATCATCACGAAGAAGCAGCTTCATGATATCGGAAAGCTCCTTTTCGCGTTCTGCGTGGTCAGCCTGGATTTTTTCTATGTGCAATTTCTGGTTATCTGGTATGGCAATGAGCCCATCGAGACCCGGTACGTGCTGTTGCGCATCAGGCACGATCCATGGACGGCGCTGGCATGGACGGTGCTCCTCGTTCTTTTCGTGATCCCTTTTGTGGTTTTGCTCATAAGAAAGATAAAGATGAACCCCGTCTTAATGACTGGAATATCCATCTGGATTCTGCTTGCGGCCTGGTTGGAAAAATTTCTCCTGGTGACCCCTTCTATGGTGAAGAGCGGTTCGCTGCCGCTTGGGATATTCGAGATACTTATCTCCATTGGATGGCTCGGGCTTTTTGTATTCTGTGTGTGCCTTTTTCTACAAAAATACCCGGTGCTGGCCGTCTCGGACCCAAAACTTCCGGGCGCACTCGAAGGAGAAGAGGCGAAGGTGCATCTGGCATAAGAACAGGTGGCGGGTTGCCGGGTTTTAACCCGCAACATGTAACCTGAAACACGTAACCCGTAAACTCCGAAGGCCGGGAGAAAATGGCTGAAGGCGCCAAAGCGACAGGAAAAGAGACGATGTGGTGGACGGGGTGGTTCTGGGCAGTCGTTCTGCTCCTGGTCACCCTTCTCTACTTCTATTACCTCTTTCCGAGACAGGACCTGGGACCGGTCCAGCCGGTCTTTTTCAGCCACCGCATTCATGCAGGCGTTAAGCAGATCAACTGCCGCTTCTGCCATCCTTACGTCGAGCGGGGAGAGCATGCAGGACTGCCGGAAGTCGAGAAGTGCTTTTTTTGCCATAAATACGTGATTCCATTGCATCCCGAGATTCAAAAAGAGAAAGCGTACCTGGACCGAAAGGTCCCGGTCCCGTGGGTTCGCATCTACTTTGTTCCCGATTTTGTTAAGTTCAGGCATCTTCCGCACATGATTGCGCAAATCGATTGCCTGAGATGTCACGGGGATGTTCCCTCGATGGACCGGCTCCGTAAGGTGGATTTCCAGATGAATTTTTGCATCACGTGCCATAAGGAGAAAAAGGCTCAGCTTGACTGTTACCTGGGATGTCATCATTAGTGAATAGTGCAGGGTGACTGGTGAGTAGTCCTGGTCACTATTTACTGTTCACTGGTCATTGGTCGCGAGGTATGGTGCGGTGCAGCTTCTAAAAGTTGAAGAAAATGGGACTGCAAAGCTTTTCTTCCTGAGTTCGGCCCTCTGGTTTGCCCTCGGTGCCCTGGAAGGTTTTGCCTGCGCTACCCAACTGGTTATTCCAGACCTCTACGGAGGCATTGCCGGGCTGGTTTTCGGAAGGGTCCGTCCGATGCACACCACCACGATGATATTCGGTTTCGCAGGCTCGGGCCTGCTCGGAGCCGCCCACTACATGATGCCGGTCCTTCTGCGGACCTCGCTGTGGAGCGAGAGGCTGGGGAAGCTCTCCCTGTGGATCTGGAACCTGTCTATTCTGACTGGCATCGTAGCGCTCGATATGGGATACTCACAGGGCAGAGAGTATGCCGAATGGATTTGGCCTGCCAACGTAGGGGTTTTGCTCTCAATGGGGCTTATGTTCGTAAACCTCTTGCAGACGGCCGCCAACCGGCAGGAAAAGCTAATGTACGTCTCGACCTGGTATATTTTCGGAGGTCTCGTATATACCTGGTTTATCTATTTTTTCGGACACGCAGTCTTTAACTTCAAGGGCGCGATAACCGG
>DASPQK010000246.1:0-14722 GCA_035624985.1 Syntrophobacteraceae bacterium
AAGAGCATCGAATATCCCTAACTGATGCAGGGTAAACAGGATTTGTGATTTCCATGCCCCGATTACGTCATTAGCAATCTGTATTTGTGCAGAAATAATTTCTTTTTTTAGCTTGGATATCATATTGCGATCTTTTTATTCTATCTTGCCGTACCGACCCGGCTATTTGGTAAGCAGCTTATCGACCAAATTGTAATAATCGCACTTCTTCTTATCCCAGCGCAGGTTTTCAATAAATTCGAGAGCGTTTTTCACAAGCATCAGCCTTTTGTTTCTGTCCAAAGCAAGTGAAACAAGAGCCTCCGCCAGTCCTTTAGGGTTCTCGGGATCGAAGAACTGAACGAGGGAATCATTGAAGTAGAACCTGTCGATGGAGGTCCTTGACAAGATGACCGGCACCCCGAAGGACATGAACTCGAAAACCTTTGTGCTGAACGCTTCGCCACCGAATGGGTCATTTCTCTTGGGGACGACCCCGACCGATGCACACGCCATGGCCTGCCACATGGATTCCAACGGCAGGCTCCCTTTAAACAGAACTTTTCTGTTCAGGCCAAGTTTGGATACAAGCGCCCGCAGTGACTGCTCCTCCGGACCTGTTCCGTATAAATGGAACTCGGCTTCGGGCAGAGCTTTTGAGGCGAGCTCAAAAGCTCTTATCGCAATATCGATCCCCTGGTGCCATTGAAAAGACCCCGGATAGATCGCTATGAACTTGTTGTTGTTCAGACCCTGAGGCTGTTGGCAAAAGACCGGTGTGTCCGGGTAATTGAGGATGGTGGAACATTTCCTCTTAGGCGAGGAACGATTGACCAGCTTCTTTTCCCACAGGTGGTTGGAAATTATCACATGGTCCGAGAACCTGACACAGGCCTTTTCGGTAAACGCCAGGGCCTTAAAGGCCAAACTGTTCTGTCCGGTCCTGAACTTGGAGGCATAGAACTCAGGAACTAAATCGTGTATATCGAGAATGACCTTGGCGCCTGCCAGCTTTGGAATCAAAGCGGCAAATACTTCAAAATCCGGCACCGAGTGCACATGAACGAGGTCATATCGTTTTCTGGAAAGCAAGATCGCTGAACTGACCAGGAACCTCAGAAGCGGCAGCAGATAAGACGCTTTCCCTTTTTGAATTTCGGGCCTTTCCTGAATTCTGTAGACGTTCACACCATTTATGGTTGCTTGAGCCGGAAGGCCGCTGCTCTTCAAAGCGATCACATCTACCAAGTCCCCGCGTTCCACAAGGGCTTCGGCATAACGCCTGACGCGGTTATCCTGCTCGTAGAAGGTATAGGCGGGCATGCATACACGCCTTTGAGCCATGCGTCCCGGCGGTTTTGTGGCCCGCGCGTCGGCAGGCCCGGTTTGCGCTGCTTGAGGAGACGCCTGCGCAGGCATGGGCATGCCGAACGTTGCCCAGCGGTGTTGAGGTGCAAGCCAACTCGGATTGTTTCGGGTGGCGGGCTGTATGGCGGAAGACGACCAGAAACGCGCCACATCGCGCGGCAGCGTATTCCAGTACATACCTTGGTACCTGTCTTGCACGTACTCCAGAAACTCCTTATAAAGACTTGCCGGATATTCATCCACGGCAGGCTTTCCAACGAAGTCCATGTAGTCCGGGTGGGTGAGCGAGAGGGCCATTCCACCATGGCGAACGACCCAGTCCAGTTTCTGCTTCCAGATGTCAATATTGGGGTTTTTCATAAGGATAAAGGCAGTGTAATCCTGCGGGAGGGTGTAAGGCAGTTCCACGTAGCCCCTGCCCTCACCTCCGTTTGGGACAACACTGAATGGAAAGAGCGTAAGCATCCCGTCGGGCTGGGGTTCGAAAGGATCGATATCAAAAGTGGAGCTGTCGTATTCGATGTCGAGATGACACAGCCATTCCAGGTTGTGATACATGCACGGGGAGCGGAACCCAACGATATTCCATTCCCGCAGCACCTGGTTTATCCGAACCGACTGAGCGCGGAAATTTGACCAGGAATGATAGAGAACACTGTTGTGATGCAGCCCGTGGAGTCCAACCTCAAAGCCGCGGCGGGTCAATTCCTCACGAACCTCCCGGGACACCTCGTAGTCATCTACTACGAAGTTAAACGACGACCTGAAGCCAAGAGTCTCCTCAATATCGGCGACTTCGCGCCACTTTCGGTATCCTTTGGCCGAATCCACATCGTGGGTAAGAACCAGAGCAAACTTTTTGCCCCCCGGCCATCCTTCCCAACCCGCAGGCATGTCAGGATCATATGTAGGCCAGGCACTGCCGAGTTGAGTCCATTTGCGCTTGACTAACCATCTCCTGATCGCGATTTGGAGCCATCGCGGCGTGCCCTTCTTGAGTTGATGGTGCATTCGAATCTTATAACTCAGCATTGAGACACCGTCCTTCAGCCTTCGTTTGCTGTCTTTTCTCCGGACACTGTTCTCATCAGCCCATATGCCTGTAGAGCAGTTCTCCGGCAAAACGCAGAAATGGAACAGGCGTACTGCGAAATATTCTTTTTTCAAAACTGCTCATGTCCGGTGACCCTTCCACAAAAGCCGATTTCTTAAAATCATATCTGTAATAATGAAGCGACTCTTCCCGCGCACCCCAGCCGACTTTGAAACGAATCAGCCCGGCATCTGCCGGGTCAGTGCGCCCGAAACATAGTTCGTCAAACCCGTTTTCCGAAAACCACCCGATAGCTTCCCACATGACCAGGTTGGCGGGTCGAAGGTTCTGATACCTCATATCGGTGGCGCCGAACTTGTAAATGGCTTTTTTGCCGAAGTGGAAGTAAACCGCTCCCGAAATCGGCAGGCCATGGATAGTAGCCAGAAGCGTAAAGCCTTTGTCTTGGGAGATAACGTTGCTGTGAACGGCTTTGAAGAAACCGAGCGGCTGTGGCGGCGCGCCGTGGCGCTTTCTGCTCATGCAATGAAGCCGGTAATACTCATGCAGGTCCCTCTCGGAGGCGGAAATCGTAACTCGAAGCCCCGAATCGGCTGCCTTGCGGACATTGCGCCTCGTGGCGGGACTAAGCCGCTTCAATCGTTGCTGCTCCTGACCGTGCAAGGCCAAAACGTGTCTCACGTAGCTTCGATAAGGCACCGCACCGTTAAGCATGCCCCATCCACCTCTAAGTTCCAGGTATTTCCACCCCGCCTTTTTTCCGTACCTCACAATTTCATCGAAAACGGAAGGAAAAGAGTCCTCATTGAGAAAGATCGGCTCACAACGATCTGTAAAAGGTATCCCAACCCCCCTGCTGCCGGTTAAAGGGCTTTTAATTTCCATGATAGGAATCAGGGCTGCTATTTTCGATTCCCGCCGGCTCATAAAATAGAGCGGCTCATAGCGGTAGGAATCCCTGAGAACCGCGGCCCAGTTCGAAGAATGGAAAAACGTATGCTCCGGGCTGGAAGCGATCATCTCATTCCAGTCAGGGTACAGTGTCGGATCGATTATTTCCATGCGGAATTGTCTGCGCGAGATTTCTAAGTATTGCCGTGATCCTGCCAGAGGTATTGCCGTCCCAAAGCTCGATCCTTATCGGTTTTCGCGCGTTATTGCCGCAAATCTCCTCAACCTTTCGCTGCATGTTGCCTATCTCGCAAAGGCGATTGGTGCCGTGAGTGATTGTGATCGGCCTTTCGGTATTTTCCCTGAGGGTCAGGCATGGTATGCCCAGGTAAGTAGTTTCCTCCTGTATCCCGCCCGAATCTGTAATCACAAATCGGCAGTTGGAGACCAGACTCATGAACCGGATGTAATTCAAAGGTTCAGGCATAAGCAGCTTGCCGGAATTTTCCAGTCTTGTGGAAAACGGCCGCTCCATGTTTCGGCGGGTCCTAGGGTGGACAGGAAAGATCAGAGGGACACTGTCCGCAATTTGCTCCAGGACACGGCAGATCTTCCCTAAAACTGCCGGATCGTCAACGTTCGAGGGCCGGTGCAAGGTGACAACCCCATAGCCTCCCGCCTCAAAACCAAAGTCGAGATGGGTCTTTTGACTCTCGATCTTCTCCTTCAGCATTTCAAGGGAATCTATCATTATGTTGCCGACCATCTGAATTTTGTCTCGGTCTATCCCCTCCCTGAGCAAGTTTTCCACAGCGTCTTCGGAAGGCGCCCAAAGCAAATCCGACAGGATATCTGTAACCATCCGGTTGATTTCTTCAGGCATCGTTCTATCAAAAGATCTCAATCCGGCCTCCAGATGAGCAACTCTAATACCCAGCTTGGACGCCGCGAGGGCGGCAGCCATTGTAGAATTGACATCTCCCACAACCACAACCAGGTCAGGCCTCCGGTCAACAAGCACTTTTTCATACAATATCATTACATTCCCGGTCTGCTCCGCATGAGTGCCGCTGCCAACCCCAAGGTAGATGTCCGGGGCCGGCAAATCAAAGTCCTGGAAGAAAGCCTCAGACATTTTGAGGTCGTAGTGCTGTCCCGTGTGGACGATTACGGGACATGCCCAGTCCTCTTTTTTCAAAGCATGGTACAGGGGAGCGATTTTCATAAAGTTGGGCCTCGCCCCACAGACTAAATGAATCAACATAATCGATCCGGGAATTTAGGAATTTAGAAATCTGAGGACTCTGGCGGGGTTTCCTGCTACTACGGCATTGGGAGGGACGTCCCTGGTAACAACGGCGCCTGCGCCGACGATTGCATTCTCACCAATGGTAACGTTGGCCAGAATGGTGGCCCCCGACCCAACCGAGGCGCCTTTTTTTACAAGGGTCGGTCCGACCTTCCAGTCGGCTTCGGTCTGGAGTCCACCCGCAGGGTTTGTCGCCCGCGGAAAAGTATCGTTGATAAACACCACTCCATGACCGACAAAGACGTTATCTTCGATAGTCACTCCTTCGCAGATGAAAGTGTGACTGGAAATCTTGCAATTCTTCCCAACTTTTGCCTTTTTCTGGATTTCGACAAAAGTTCCTATTTTGGTATTATCCCCTATACTGCAGCCATAAAGATTTATAAACTTCGCAAGCTTGACGTTTTCTCCAAGCTCTACGTCATCGGCAATGCATGAATGGCTTACGCCACCCAAATCAGTTCTCCCCTCTTTTTAAGCGACTTCTCTGCCGCCTCCAGCATCTTGACCACCCGGTAACCTGAATGGCCATCGCTAAGCGGCTTTCGATCGTTTACAATGCAATCTATAAAGTGCTCTGTTTCAAGTTTGAGGGCCTCGGTCTGCTCGACCTTGGGCGACCACATATCGCCGGATCGATAGCTTACGAGCAGGTCGTAGACGCCCTGACGATTCTGGATGTCCACACCCTTATCATAGACTTTGATCTTCTCATCAGCGTCCAAATCGTTCCAGACAAGCATCTTCTTTTCACCGCCCAGCAGCGTAGTCCTGACCTTCACCGGGGAGAGCCAGTTGACATTGAGGTGCGCGATTACATGATCGGAAAAGTAGACCGTGACGTAGGCCACATATTCATGCTCGCTGAAGTGATTTTCGCCGGTTGCCACAACCGCCTCCGGCTTCTGCACGATCACATAATCCATTATCGAAATATCGTGGGGAGCAAGGTCCCATATGACATTGACATCGTGTTGAAACAGGCCCAGATTGACCCTTGTGGAATCATAATAATATATGCGGCCCATTTCGCCCCCATCGACCAACTGCTTGATCTTTCGAACCGCACCGGTAAAAAGGAATGTGTGATCGACCATTATCTTGAGGCCCCTGCGTTCGGCAACCTCGATCAATTGCTCGGCCTGGGCAGAGGTAGCGGTAAAAGGTTTTTCGACAAATACGTGCTTGCCGTTTTCCAAGGCCTTTTTCGCCAGATCGAAGTGAGTGGACACTGGCGTCACCACAGCAACTGCGTCTATATCGGGAGCTTCAATAAGGGTATGCAGGTCACAAGTCGTCTCCACGCCGGGGTAGGCCTTTTTGGCACGCTTTCGCGCATCTTCTCTGCCGTCACAAATCCTGACAATTCGGCATCCTTCAGTGCTGTTAAAGTTTCGGGCAATGTTTGGTCCCCAGTATCCGAACCCCACTATGCCAACTCGTACCATTTTTCCCCTCCTTGGATTGCAGCACCGGATCGAATCCTTTTCCGGAGCAGGTTTGCCGCAACGGCACAGAAATCTCTGCCCTCATTTCAGACGGCTTGCAGAAACGGCCGTCCCATCAACAAGCACCCTTGCCGGTCAAAACTGCCAGCGGGGTTTTTAGCAAAAGCTTCAGGTCCAACCAGATAGTCCAGTTGGTCATGTAATGAATATCGAGTCGCACCATGTCATTAAAAGTCGTTCTGCTCCTTCCCTCTACCTGCCACATGCCCGTTATGCCCGGTTTCATGTCAAGCAGCCGTCTCCTGTGCCAAAGATCATAATCCTCGATCTCATATGGAATGGGAGGACGCGGCCCGACAAGTGACATGTCGCCCATGAGCACGTTTATAAGTTGAGGCAACTCATCCAGGCTCGTCTTCCTGAGGAATTTGCCTATCGGCGTAATCCGTGGATCGTCTTGTATCTTGAATATCTCAGACTTCTGCGACTCCTTGCGCAACCTATCTTCAGGGGCAGCAATCAGCTTCCTTACATATTCCCTGTGAATCGACGGATCGTTATTTGCAAACATGGACCTGAACTTGAGGAACGTGAAAGTCCTGCCGTATTGGCCCACACGATTCTGGCGAAACAGAACGGGACCCTCCGAGGTAAGCTTGATCAAAACGGAAATCAGGAGTAAAAGAGGCGCCGACAGTACCAACCCGATAAGGCTCCCTGCGATATCAATGACCCTTTTGAGAAAAAGGGCATTCCTATGCGAATTCCGACTCTGACTAATATCGGGGTAAAGCGTAAGCCGAGTCGATGAACCCTCAGAGCCGATTCTTTCGGGGAAAAGATAAATGGATACATCAATCCTTGTCATTTCATTCGGATCAAGATTCGAAGCCAGACTCGACCTGATTCTCTCCGTAATGCTGGCCGGTACCGCTCCATCGCTCGAATTGCCTAGCTCGGTAAAGATGATTCCTACAACGGATTCAGACCTGTACCATCCCAGAACGTCTATGTCCCTCTTGCTGGATGCAAGGCACGAAAGTATCTTTTCGCGAGGGTTGCTCCCGTTTTCGCCGGTAGAGATCCTCTCAAGGGACAGGAGCATCAACATGAAAGGTCTCCCCGACCTTTCCGACCTTTTGCGCTCCAGGGCAAGGATTCTGTTGAAAGACTCCTCATCGTATTCAAGCGAAGGCAAATCAACTTCAACCCGCAAGCGGCACTCGCAAGGCATGCTTTTTCGAACTGAGGAAGAATTGGAAACCTTCATTGCCGATGTCTGTTTCATGACTGCTTCTTGCTCTCGCCTCCCTTATCCATGCTAAACACACCCAAACCCACTTTATAATATGATTAGATGATTGAATATTGGGAGCGTTTAGTAAAGGGCTATTTGACGGGGGATAAATTGGGTAGACAGGATGCCTAATCTGTACATAACATCTAATAGATACAGTGACTTAACAATGCAGGCCAACTCATTCAAATCCCAAAAAAAAATCTACTCCGTCCAGGAGATCATCGCGGAAAACTCAATGGCGCACCCGTCCCGCGAGACGCGGGATCGGCCCTGCACAGGTTTAGAAGTATTTGTAGATGGATTGGGGTATGTAGAAGCGCCTTTTGTTCAGGACGACTCCAAGTATATTTCCTCCAACTCTGGAAATATTGTCCCGGGCCTGTCTTACCGTTTGCCACCTTGTTTTTTCGGCCTCAACCACCAGTACGATTCCGTCAACCTTCGAGGCGATGGCCAAGCCGTCCGGGGAAATCGTCAGCGGCGCCGAATCGATCACGACCAGGTCAAAGTGCGTTCTGAGTATTTGGCACAAGCTATCGAACCTGGAGTCAAAGATTTCAGGGGTGGCGCTTGCGGAATTGCAGCAAGGACTGATGAACAACTTGGACTCCCCGACACGGTGAAACGAATCGGTGGAAGGCCTCCCACTCTTAAGAACGTCTATCCAGGAGCAGGCTTGTTTAATATTATAGAAATGGTCCTGAGTGGGATGTTGTCTGTCGGCATCCAGCAACAGTACGGAATTTCCTATGAGGTCAGCGGCTACTCTGGAAAACTCTCTAACAATCGTGGAAGTTCCCTCCCTCTCCTTGGCGCCAATGAACTGAATTATCCTTGGTCTTTCAGGGGGTAAGATGGTATCGACCATCTTGAAAAGACCCAGCATCTCGTCTTCCATTCCAAACCCCGCCAGCGCCGGCGGGGCGAAGGGAACCGGTACAGGGGGCGACGCTTCATCGCCTTCTTTCTGTCGTTGGACATTTTGCAACGCCTCATATATTTTGCTCATGGCTACAATCTTTCGCTCAAAAGATGCTTCCAAAATCTCCAAATCTTCATTACTTATAAGCCCATCTTAGTTATTCTGCAATTTTGGCAGGACGATTTCCTCACCTGTCTTGATTTTATCGATGTTAGTAATCTGTGGATTGGCGTCCTGAAAGGTCTTCAGCAACTCTTTGTCCACCCTGCCGTAGGTATCCATGAGAAGTTTGCCGACGCTGTCTCCCCTTTTGACCACATGCGCAGGCAGGGTTTTCTCCGGCAACCGGTCGCTGGGCGGGTTCTCAGCTTGCGTCTGCACGGAAGGTTGAGCGGTAGCTGGTGAGTCTTCGGACCCTATCTGGGAAATTCTGTCCCGGGCAAAGTAAGTATTGAACCATCGCCCCTTTCCCAGAGCCTGTCGGGGATTCCGCTGCGGAAGGTCCTGGGGCGGCGGGGAAGGATTTTGGGGCTCAGGAGGCGTAGCCGTTGCCACCTCGTCGCCTGCCGGGGACCCGGAAGCGGCAGGCGCAGGTCCAGCTTCGGGAGCGCTCTGCGCTTGATCGGCGGCAAGGCCCTCCTCAGCGGCTGCCGGAGCAGCCTGTTCGGTTTGCTTTACCAGCTCAGGGGCGGCTGAGGGCACTTGAGTAGTGAGAACTTGCGTTGTGACCGATGGAACGTTTTCCTGCCTGACAATGCTCCGCGAAGCAAACCCGACCAATCCAAGGAACACAAGCATAGACACCCAGGCAATTCTTCTATTGAGACTAGCTCGATGTCGTTCGCCTTGAAAGTCTTTGATCACCTCCTTGATGATTTTGCCATCCACGGGGTTACGCTGATACCCAAAGCCGGTAATTAGTGCATTGTCGCACAGGACATTAATTATCCGTGGAATTCCATTAGCCTCTTTTACAACGAGCTTCAGGGCTCCCTTAGTAAAAACCGGGTTGTAAAATTGCGATGCCTTCATCAGCCTGTGCTGTATATAAGCAAAACTCTCGGCGGGTTTTAGCGCTTCAATACGGCACCGGACCGCTATCCGCTGCTTGAGCTGTCTCAATTCGGGCAGATTCAGCTTGTTCTCGAACTCCGGTTGGCCTACGAGTATTATTTGCAGCAATTTATCCTTGGAAGTCTCCAGGTTTGAGAGCATCCGCAGCCGCTCGAGGGTCTCCACAGGCATATTCTGCGCTTCATCGATTATCAGCACGACATTGCGGTCGTTTTTGTATTCATCGATCAGATGAAGAAAAAGGCTGTTAACAAGTTCTGATGGGGCCTCATCGACAACCGCAATACCCAGCTCAGAAACGATGTGCTTCAACAGTTTGTCGAAGGAAATCACCGCATTGAAAACATACACGATCCTGATTCTTTCCGGGTCGGTTCCCTCCAGATACGACCTCAGAATCGTCGTTTTTCCCGCTCCCACCTCGCCGGTGACGGCGACAAACCCTTTGCGATTTTCTATAGCATAGAAGATCGCAGCAGAGGCTTCCCTGTGACTGGGACTCAGAAATAGAAATTCAGGATCCGGAGTTATGTTGAAAGGACTTTTTTTGAATTTGAAGAAGTCCAGATACATCGTATCCCCTAGTTCTTGATCGGAATGGTCACCAGCACCGGGAGGTCCAATCTCCTCTCCGCCTCCATGGCCGTACTCATCACCTGCTTGGAGAACTCCCGCACAAAAACGATCCCTAAGCTGCCGACGATGGCCCCTGCGAACGCTATAGCAATCAAACCACTAAGAGGCTTTGGGTTTACCGGGACGATGGGGATTGCAGCTGGTTCAATCACACTCACACTCGTCATTTTCTGGCGGTTAAGTTCGTCATATACCTTAGCCTCTTCAACCCTCTGCTGGTAACTGTGATATTTTTCCTCGTTATCTGAAGCTTCTCTGAGCAATTCTTTGTTTCGATTTTCAAGGGCTTCCATGGATTGAATTTCAGCACTGAGTTCGGCAAGCTGCTTCTCCGTGTCGGTATATCTGACCTTTAAAACGCTCATTTCAGCCTTGTTATTTACGATCTGTTTCTGAATATCCAGATATAGCGGGTCGGCAGGCGCTATATTTGCCGATTTCTTTTTCATAAATTGCTCTACCATTGCTATCTGCTCGCGGATATTGGCAACCATGGGGGTATCTTCTTTATATTTGAGCAGCATCTCTTTTTCCTGAAGTTGAAGACTGAGCAGCTTCGATTGAACATCCCCAGTTGCACTGCCGCCGTTCACGCTTGTCCCTGTCTTTGGGAGTATACTCAATTGCTTTTCGAGTTCCGCAATCCTTTCCTGGGCTTCTTGTATTCCATCTGCGGCGCCGTTCAAAGCTGCCTCCAGGGCCGCACGTCGTTTGAGAAGAATGGTGCGCTGTTCATCGAAAGAAATAATCTTGGTCTCATCGTGAAAAGCCTTCAGCCTGTCCTCGGATTCCGCCAATTTTTGTCGGTATTCGTCAGCCTTTTTCTCGAGAAATAGAATTGTTTTGGGGTCCCTGTAAATCTCACTGCGTTTATCGATATAACAGTTCACCAGTTGATTGACCACAGCAGCCGCCCTGGACGGATCACTTGCGTCGAAAATTACGTCGATGACACTGGCGCCGATATCATTATCAAGCCTTCTGGCAGGGCTTATAACAAGCTGTTTTTCCATAAGCAGCAGCGCCGCTTCATTGTTGCTCAGACCCTCAGGATGGGCCTTAGCCAGCTCGGGGAAAATCCCTTCAGGTTTCAACAAACTAATAACTTTCTCTTTCAAGTCTCTGGACTCGAGAATACGGATTTCGGAGCCAAGAGCTTCGGCATGGTTCAGGGAAGGACCTTGCCGTTTTTCAGGCGACAGATCCGGAGAAAAATTCTCCCAGCCGACCTTGACCAAAAGAGAGGATTTTGCCTCGAATTTCGATGCATAGAACCATGTTTTGTATGCGACAGCAGAAGCACAGCCGATAACACTCAGCACGAAGAAGCCGACAATGATGCCCACCTTGTGTTTGAATATAATGGACAGGTAGTCGCGAAAATTGTTGGTCTGAGATGTCTCTCTGACGAGGAGCAAACGTTGGGACTGCTGTGCCGAATATCCTGTCGCATCGGCAGGCGCGCTCGATCGCGCGACCAGAAAGTTCTCATTTGGGGTATCAGGCCCAGTCATTTCTTCATCTCCAGGCTAAGGACAACCTTGTGCTTTTATTTTGTAAAGAAATAATAACTGGTGAATGGACTGCCAATGCTTGTTAATGTACCGATGTACTGCTGTACCCAGACGTCTACATCTGCGATATTGCTCTTCGGCACGAGCACCAGATCGAAAGGCTGCACGTAAATGTCCTGCGTCAAATCGATGCCCTTCATTGCTTTCTTGGCGTCCAGGGCAATTGTAAAGGGTTTGTTATTCTCATCGCGCCGTATGATTATGACCTCATCAAGCCGGGCAGTGTCCCTGAAGCCGCCGGACATCGCAATAACCTGCAAAACAGTCGTGGGACCTACGAGTTCCTTGACCCCAGCCGCCCCGACTTCCCCTCCGACAAACACCTTCTGGCCTGCAAACGAGTTCACAACTACGGCAACCTCCGGTTGCTGAAGATACTTGCCATAATTTTCGATCAACTGCTTGGTCAGTTCCGACGGAGTAAGGCCCACTGCATCCACCTCGTGCACGAGCAGCAATGAAATTTTGCCGTCCGGCCTTACCGTCACCTCCTGGTTGAGGTCCGGATTATAAAACAACTTGATGTTGATCTTATCGCCGACTGCTAGTCGGTATTCCTGCGGCCTAGGGGACACAATCGTTCCAGGCGCCCCGACGGTTACTGCATTCTTGCTGTAAGCTCCGCAGCAACAGAGCGCAAATGAAAGAACAAAAAGGCTAAAGGATCTTGGTTTCATTTTCACCTGCCAGTTATGTAGATTCACTTCATGTCTGTTACCAATACGAGATCGTCCCATTATAAGAACTGTGTGTGCACCCTTCAAACAAAATAAAAAGCGCTGCCAAGGGTTAGGGCGCAGTAGCCCCGTGTCCCCCATGGCCGTTCAATGACCCATCCCCGCTTCGGTCTTTCTCGACTCCATCCCTCGCTCGTAAATTTGCATCCGTTGCGCTTTCCTCCACTCCCAGGGCGCAATTGCCGGCGGTTGTGCCCAAAGTCCAATGAAATTCATTTGCGCAAACTCCTCCTGCTTTTTCCACTGCTCGCACAGCCGGGATTTGGAGTCGCATGGCTTCACCCACGCCAGTCCATAGCCGACGAGCTGGTTGTTGAGAAAGTCCGGCAACCCTTCGATTCGTGCTAGAACATTGTCTATCCCATCGGCATCTTTGAAGACGGGAGTAATTTCTACGCTTCTTCGAAGGGCTAGATTATTGGCCAGGAATCGCGCCTTGTCGTGAAACGGCTGCCCGTACACAGGGCAAGCAATGCCGTAGAGGCGAACTTTTTGCGTTGAACCGGCCACGTCAACCATCAACACATCTCCTTCAAGAACGTCGACAACTGTGCCGGAGTATGCCCGGCACATCGGCATGAACAGCAAACCGGCTACTAATAAGGCAAAAAGTGTCACGGCATTCCTGTGTTTTCGCGGTTTATTCACAGCGTCCATATCCATCTCCTGGGGAGGGGGCCGGCTAAAGCTCCGCCAACTCGGTTACGTCCGTCGCTCCATCTGTGAAAATCGGCAGAACAGGGGACAGACTATACCTAATTTAACCGTCACTTTCTATATTATAGGTTTGTTCGTACAGGTAAAGGGTGAATTATAATGGTACGAATTGGGTATGCTGACTACCTAATCTTAAATAAACAAATAGTGATATTCAGTACATATATTTTCACAACATCATAACGATTCAGTCAATAAAACTCAGCGAATAAAACATGACGGGGGAGCTAAAAAGCTCCACCCGCAACGGCTTTTTTTGACCTAATCAAAATTTGCCCTGAGCCGACAGCTAATACTTCCTTAACGATTCTGAACGGTTACAGAACATTTGGATATTGATCTCAGCCCGTCCTGAGCGTCGGTAACCGTGAGCCTGAACACGAGGTTGTCACTTTGAGCGCCCGTGGTATCGGCAGGCGCGAAAAAGGTGGGGTTTACAGCCGTGGGATCGGAAAGCTTAACCGGTACCCCACTGATTTGTTTCCACCGGTATATATCGGTCCAATGCACCTCCGGGTCGAGCGAGCGGGAGCCATAGAGCGTGACAGCGGCGGTTGCTGCGGCAGTCTGATTGGGACCCGCATTGGCGACAGGCGGCTCATCATCGCGCACCACGTTTATTGTGACCCAGTCTCTGGTTGTCAATCCGAAATTATCTTTCACCCACAGCGTGAAAACTAGGGAAACACCGGCAGGACCGGGATCCGGCGCCACAAATGTTGCGGTGTGGGTATCGGCATTATGGATTTCAACAGCCGGTCCATGAACTTGGGTCCATGTGTAGGAAGCTATCCTGCCTTCAGGATCGGAGGATCTCGATCCGTCAAGGTTGACAATATCATAGGGATGAACGGAACGGCTGGCGCCGGCATTAGCCAAGGGAGCTTTATCGACCGTACTCACATTTACGAGGCAGAGAGCGCTGCTTGTAAGGCCAGCTTTATTGGTGACCTGAAGTTTGAACACAAGGCATGCCCCATGGGATGTTCCGGGAGCATTAAAGGTACATTCCGGACCGGCCAATGGGCATGACAGATTGACAGGAGGCCCGGCGGTCTGGGTCCATTTGTAAGAAGCGATTCCGCTCAGGAAATCAGTCGAATTGACGCCGTCAAGTTTGACTATGGAGCCGCTTTCTACGTCCTGGTCTGGCCCTGGATCGGCAACCGGCGGAGGGATATTCAAGAAGACGGCCTGAATTGTATGGTCCGCGGACACATCGGTGAAAGAGTAAGTATACGCGTCGCCCGATGTCGCCCCGGAAACCTCACGCGTCAACGTCCCGCAGGAAACCAAGCTGAATGATTTCCCGTCAATCAATACATCTGAGAGTTTGTGATGCTTGGCGGAGGTTATCGTGTAGGTAACATTTCTACCCGCGCGAACCTTTGTCGTTCCTGACGGGGAAATCGACCCTCCACTGTTGGATGCTGAAGATATAAAGTATTCTAAGGGTTCAAAATGTGCGGCAATTCTATGATTAGCAGCTACATACGAGAATGTGTATGTTGAAGATGCAGGGATGGGTTTTCCGTCCACATGGAGGGAGGAGATTTTGTAATTGGCGGCCGGAGCAATCGTAAACGACTGGTTGGTTCCGAAGGGTACTGCCTGGCTGCCGGCAGGTGAAATGGAGCCGCCGGTCCCGGCAGAAGCGCTTATGGTGTAAGTGGTCTGAGTGAAGGTTGCCGAGATGGTATGATTAGCTGTTAC
>DASPQK010000247.1:0-3204 GCA_035624985.1 Syntrophobacteraceae bacterium
AAGATGGAAGATGAAATCCGCGTTACCGTGATCGCCACGGGCATTGGGAAGGTCGATCAGAAAAAAGCCGTGGAGGCGCCCGCGCTGCGGCCCCCGAGAAGAATAAGGCCGCCGGAGCGGGTTATGCCCGTAATGCCCGTGATCGATTACGAGCTTCTCCAGGCGCCCCCCAACGTGAGGCAGAGAGTATCCTTGAATGAATCGCTTGAGGGGACAGAAGAAAGCGATGTCGAACCCGAAGTGCAACAGGCGCCGACAAAACGAAGAACCCTCTTGCAAATGATCACCGGAGGCGGCCGCAGTCACGAAGAAGAAGACCTGAGCATCCCAACTTTTATCAGGAGACAGGCGGACTGAAAATAAGGTGGATTAATAGCTGGTTGCGCACATATGGTAACGGAGGATTGAGATGATGAAAAAGTATGCCGTCGTCTTTATTTTCATGTGTATCTTGGCAACGGGTACGTGCTTTGCCGCCGGGTTCGAGCTGACGAGTCCGGATCTGCACAAGGGGGGCAAGCTCAACATGGAGCAGGTGTTCAACGGCTTCGGTTGTACGGGCGGCAATATCTCGCCGGCATTGATGTGGCAGGGAGCCCCCAAGGACACAAAGAGCTTTGCCGTAACCGTTTACGATCCTGATGCTCCGACCGGCAGCGGCTGGTGGCATTGGGTAATCTTCAATATCCCTGCAAATATCAGTGTGCTGCCGAAAAATGCCGGCGCCCCGGCATCGGGATTGGCCCCGGCAGGGAGCTTACAGGGCAGGACCGACTATGGTGCGCCGGGTTACGGCGGGGCATGCCCTCCGCAGGGAGACAAACCTCACCGTTATATCTTTACCGTCTATGCGCTCGATATCGACAAACTGCCGCTTGACGCCAATGCTTCAGCCGCCATGGTGGGCTTCAATCTCAATCGGCACGCATTGGCAAAGGCTTCGATAACGGTGAAATTTGCACGATAGGCACTTGCTGGTCTGCCCGCTCCGCAGGTAAAGTTGACAGCGTTGGTTTCAGCCCAATGCCGTGATCCAGGCCGGCCTGTAAGCCCTATAAGTCCTCTGATTGTATCCGCTGGCGCCGGCGCCCCGGAGTGGAAGGCAAAAGGAAAAAGCAGGAAAGGCAAAGGGGAGGAGCTAATTGTCTCACTTTTACCCTTTGCCTTTTGCCTTGGGAAGCCTGACCGGCGATCCCCTGCTTCCGGCCCGCCTGGTCAAAATAAGCTTCCATCCTTACGAAGTTTTCATCCGCAGTCTTCTTGAATTTCCGCGCGGCCTTTCTTGAACACGGCTGTATCGAAAATTCTCTTATCTCTTCCTGAATATACAGGACGCGTAGGTTAATTTTGCCGCATCATCGTGACAATACGAGCAAGACTCGACGTTCCAGGATTCGCTCGACCTTGTATTGAGAAAGTTTGTGAATTCCCTGTCAAAAGAACTTGCATCGGCCTTGAAGGTTTCAAACTTATAGTCCTCTTTCATGACACATCCTCCCGCTGAATTTTTGAGTCCCAAGTTATGAGTTTCACTTTAAACGTAAAATGAGGCGGGAAGATGTCAAGGAAACTAGCGGGCGAGTAGCGAAGAACATAAGCGAACCGCTGAATGGGAAAGGACCTGTGCTAATCGATGCGCACTCCCACTGGAAAATAGAGATCGCAAACGGGACAATCGGAAGCGAAAGTGGTACAATCTCCCCCGGGAAAAACGAACTGAACAGCCTGGGAATGCGGAACATCCTCCATGAAGTTCTTTAGCGGTTGAGCAAACAGGGGCTATCAAATTGAGCAATCCATCCGAAAAAAAAATAGTTTGCATTCACGCTCATTTTTATCAACCTCCCCGCGAGAATCCATGGATCGAGGAGATCGAGCGTGAGGATTCTGCTGCGCCTTATCATGACTGGAACGAGCGCATAAACCTCGAATGCTACAGGGCAAACACTGCGGCGCGTCTCGTTGACAATCAGAACCGAATCCTGGATTTGCTAGACAATTACAGGTATCTCAGCTTCAATTTCGGTCCTACCCTTATGCACTGGCTCGAGTTTCACGACCCCTGGGTTTACCGGACCGTTCTGGATGCCGACCGTCAGAGCCTGGAAGCGCTCGACGGCCACGGCAACGCCATAGCGCAGGTTTACAATCACGTCATTATGCCCCTGGCAAACGAGCGGGACAAGGTGACCCAGGTCCGCTGGGGAATTCGCGATTTCGAATATCGTTTTGGCAGACGTCCCGAAGGTATGTGGCTCGCCGAAACCGCCGTTGACCGGGCTACGCTTCTGGCCCTGGCGGATGCCGGGATAAAGTTCACGATCCTTTCACCCCGCCAGGCGGCTCGTTGGCGTTTTCTGCAAGGCGACAACCGGTGGGAGGATGCCTCGGGCGGAAACATTCCAACCGGACGAGCCTACCGTTATTCCTGCGGTGGGGGGAAGTATGTACACATCTTCTTCTACGATTCCGCCCTGGCGCAGGGGATCGCTTTCGAGCGGCTGCTCGAACACAGCTCCAGGCTTCTGGAGAGGATCGACAGAACCTGGTCCCTGCGTGACCCCCTCTCAAAGGAACCCTGGCTGGTTAACGTCGCCACCGACGGAGAATCTTACGGTCATCACTTCAGGTTCGGCGACATGGCCCTTGCCGCCGCTTTTGAGCAGCTCAGACGAGATCCCTCGACCCAAATAGTCAACTACGGATGGTTTTTGGCCAGCTTTCCCGTGGTGGCCGAAGTGGAAATAATCGAACGGACGGCCTGGAGCTGCGCGCATGGACTCGGCCGATGGAGCAGCGACTGCGGCTGCCACTTGGGAGATGCGCCGGGCTGGACCCAAAAGTGGAGAGCGCCTCTGCGCAAAGCGCTCGAATACCTTCGAGACAGCCTCGCCCTGCATTTTGAAACCGGGATGCAATCCCTTTGCGCTGACCCGTGGGGCGCCAGAGACGAATATATCGATCTGGTTCTGGATAGGAAGAACCGGCTGGCCCGGTATTTGGAAAAATACCTAAAGGACCCTTCCTGTTCACACAATGTCTCAGCCTTCCTCAAACTTCTTGAGATGCAGCGGTTTTCGCTGTTGATGTTCACCTCATGTGGATGGTTTTTCGATGAAATAAGTCAGCTTGAGTCGGTCCTTCTGCTCAAGTACGCCGCTATGTCAATGGATCTCGCCCAAAAGACGGGCTCGCCCGACCTCA
>DASPQK010000248.1:0-3156 GCA_035624985.1 Syntrophobacteraceae bacterium
CCCCTGGCTCAAGCTGGAGAAAATAGAAATTACGGGCGCCAAAAGACTCGACCGGGCCGAAATTTTAAACGCGATGGGCCTCAAAAGAGGCCAATGCTCCCTGAGCATAAATACAGGGCAGGTTACCGAATCGTTGAGGAAGCTGCCGGAGGTCAGGAAAGCTGAAGTTCGGTTGGAATTGCGCGGACGCCTCGCGGTGGAGGTGGTCGAGCGCGAACCTGCGGCCATTGTCAAATGCGGCGATCTGAATATGCTCATGGACCTCGAGGGAGTTCTGTTTTCTGAGGCGACACCGGATGAATTGGGGCTGCTGCCATATATAACCGGAGTTTGCGGCCCGGGTTCCAGGAAGGGAGACTCGGTTGCGGCAGGTGACCATACACCACAGATAAGAGCACTCCTGTCGGCCATCGATAATTCAAAGAGCTGGCTTTCGGGCACGGCCATAAGCGAATACAGGTGTGATGGAGATGGATTTACCCTCATCGTGGGCGAAAGGGGCGTTGCGATCACGGTCGGGCAAGACGCTTTTGAGCAAAAGATTACGAAGTTGAGAAAGGTGATAAGTATTCTTGAAAGCCAGGGTTTGACGGATCTTGTTACGGGGATCGATCTCGATTATTCGGGCAGGACATATCTGGAGGGACAATTTCCAGTCCAGCGACCGGTTCAGGGGCTGCCGAAGCAACCGGGCTGATCGGATTTGCATATTGCGTGATTTTCACACAGGTCCTCGGCTTTAAGGGAGTTTGATAGAATTCATGGCAAAAAAAGAGGAATTGATAGTCGGCCTTGACCTGGGAACCACTAAAGTCTGCGCGGTGGTCGGAGAAGTCACTGCTGAGGGGATGGACATTGTGGGCGTGGGGACTTACCCGTCAGCCGGGCTGAGGCGAGGGGTGGTCGTAAATATAGACCAGACGGTCAATTCCATAAAAAAAGCGGTCGAAGAAGCCGAGCTGATGGCCGGGTGTGAAATCTCTTCGGTGCTGGCCGGCGTTGCGGGCACCCACGTCCAGAGCTTGAACAGCCACGGGGTAATCGCCATAAAGAGCCGCGAGGTCACCCAGTCGGATGTCGCTAGAGTTCTGGACGCCGCAAAGACGATCGCCCTTCCTTTCGACAGACAGATACTCCACGTCTTACCCCAGCAATTTATAGTCGATGACCAGGACGGCATTCAGCATCCTATCGGAATGGCCGGGGTTAGGCTGGAAGCAAAGGTCCATATCATAACCGCGATGACGAGCGCGGTTCAAAACATCATCAAATGCTGCGAGAGGGCTGGACTTCAGGTGCAGGACGTCGTTTTGGAATCGCTGGCCTCCAGCGGGGCAGTATTGGACTCCGACGAAAAGCAGCTTGGAGTGGCGCTCATAGACATCGGAGGAGGGACAAGCGAGATAGCGGTGTTTCAAAACCACGCGATACGGCATTCGACTGTTGTCGGGCTGGGTGGAAACCATATCACTTCTGACATCTCCGTGGGGCTGCGGTGTGCAATGGACGAGGCGGAAAAGATCAAGAAGAAATATGGGTGCGCCCTGGCTGACCCGACCGGCCAACAGGAAGTCATCGAGGTAGGATCGGTCGGCGGTCAAAAGCCGCGCCAACTCCAGCAGTCGATTCTTACCCAGATTATCGAAGCGCGGGCTAAGGAGATGCTCGATATTATCGAATGGGAACTTGTGCGCTCAGGATTCATCGAATCGCTGCACGCCGGGGTGGTCCTCACTGGAGGCGTTTCGCTCCTGCCGGGAATTCGCGAGCTTGCCGAGAAGGTGTTCGATATGCCGGTAAGAATCGGGGTCCCATGTAATTTCGGCGGTCTGGGCGACGTCGTCAAGAACCCTATTTACTCCACGGCCGCGGGGCTTTTGCTTTATGGAAAAGATCGCGGAGCCGGGATGCCGGTGAGGGATTCGCGCGGCAAATTAGGATCTGTCTTTGAAACCATTAAACGGTGGTGGAGGGAGTTTTGGTAGCAGGCGGCCAAGGGAAGGCAAAAGGAAAAAGTAGAAAAGCAAGAACGCGGACCCGTTACTTTTGTCTTTTGCTTTGATTGGAGGAACTGGCTGCTTTCAATGAGCAAGGCTTTTCGGGCGGAGAGATCGTGGCGAAAAAAGCGACCAGGAGGGGGAATAGCGGTATGGAACAAATGATGAGGGAACTATCCGGAGTATGCAACAAAGCCAGGATTACCGTTCTGGGAATAGGGGGTGGAGGCGGCAATGCCATCAACAACATGATCAAGGCCGGACTTGAGGGAGTCCATTTTATTGCCGCCAATACCGATTGGCAGGTGCTCGAGAAAAATCTCGCGCCGGTTAAAATTCAACTCGGAGCCAATTTGACAAAAGGACTCGGCGCCGGCGGGCAGCCGGAAATGGGCGCCAAAGCGACCCAGGAGGACATCGATAAGGTCCGCCAGGAGGTAAACGGAAGCGACATGGTTTTCATAACAGCCGGGTTGGGCGGGGGCACCGGAACCGGCGGCGCGCCGATTGTGGCGCAGATTTGCAAAGAAATTGGCGCGCTCACCGTTGCGGTTGTTACCAAACCCTTCATGGTCGAAGGAAAAGTACGCCTCCGTCATGCGGAGGACGGTGTGAAAGCCCTCCAGGATACGGTGGACACTCTTATCACGATCCCCAATAACCGCCTGCTTTGCCTGGCGGACAAGCGGTCTACGTTCCTCGAAATGATAAAGCGGGCTGACGATGTGCTGCTCTTTGCCGTAAAGGGCATCTCCGACCTGATAATCAAACAGGGCTACATTAACGTTGATTTCAACGACGTGAAGACTGTCATGGCCGAAATGGGCCTTGCCCTGATGGGCACCGGCGTCGGACGTGGCGAGAACAGGGCTTCGCAGGCCGTACAGCAGGCTATCTCCAGCCCGCTTCTTGAAGATATCTCAATTCACGGAGCGCGTGCTGCACTGATCAATATCTCGGCCGGTCCTGACCTGGGCATGCATGAATTCGAAGAAGCCCTCTCGATCATTCAAAAAGAGGTTACCGAGGAAGCCAACATCATTTTGGGCATGGTGATAGATGAGAAGATGGAAGATGAAATCCGCGTTACCGTGATCGCCACGGGCATTGGGAAGGTCGATCAGAAAAAAGCCGTGGAGGCGCCCGCGCTGCGGCCCCC
>DASPQK010000249.1:0-4937 GCA_035624985.1 Syntrophobacteraceae bacterium
ATTATTTTCTTCCGAAGAGAATTCCGGGTTGCCGCGCTCTTCCGATGAAGATTCATTTTTAGTGTCTCACTTTCTAGGATTTCCCCATGAGGGGAAAAGCCTACTTTGAGGCCAATCTACTCCCGTCTCTTTAAGGTTACATTACGAGGGCATAAATAATTTGTAAAATGTCCATGAAGCGTCAGGTAGGAAACGAGCATCTTTGCGGGCTTGATAATCTGCATAGCAGGTGAAAGAGGTAAATTCGCCGGGAGGATGAAACTTTTGCAAAAAAGCAAGAGCTTCTTCCTTGCACTCTTTTGATCCGATTGAACCTTATCCAGGCAATATTTCAAGTGGAAATCCTCAATTGTTGAGTCGTCAGAATAATAGACCTGAGGAATTATCTACATGTGATATAAGATTCTATTTCTAACAAATTATTAATACCCATGAAAGCCTCAAATTGTGATAACCACCCGAAAACAATGGGCAGTCCTCATACGAGAAGTTCGTCGCATTCTTGAATTTTCATTGACAAAAAACAATTGAATGGATAGGGTTCTTATAAATTGCACCTTGCAGTTCAATAATTTTTCGAATAGAGGATTCTGATGAGCACCCAAACAGAATCATCACCACGTCGCTATGATTTAGACTGGCTGCGGGTGTTAGCCATCTTGGCTGTTTTTATTTTTCATTCCGGACGGTTTTTTGATCAAATGGATTGGCACGTCAAGAGTGCTACCGTTTATCCTGGGGCGCAAGCATGGACCCTCTTCTTGGTAGGCTGGCTTATGCCTTTGATGTTTGTCATTTCGGGTGCCAGTCTTTTTTATGCGGTGGGCAAAGGAAGGATCATCGGGTTCGTACGAGATAAGGTACTCCGCCTTCTTGTCCCGTTCCTGGTAGGCGTATTTACGCATGTTGTGCTCGCAGTCTATTTGGAGCGGATCACGCATAACCAGTTCTCTGGGTCATTTTTCACCTTCTATCCGCATTATTTCGAGGGCATGTACGGCTTCGGTGGCAATTTCGCATGGATGGGGCTGCACCTATGGTACCTGCTCGTGCTCTTTCTCTTCACTCTTGTGTTTCTGCCGTTGTTCTATCTCCTCAAAGGGTTGGCCCGAAGTCTTCTCAACAAACTCGGCGATTTCCTGGCGGCGCCTGGCGTTATTCTCGTTCTTATTCTGCCTGTCGTCTGGTTGTCGGCCGTACTAGATCCACGGTCTGCCCTTGGCCAGCGCAATTTTGGAGGATGGCCGGTACCCGTCTATCTGCTCTATCTGTTCTATGGCTTCATCATTTTCTCGCACTTGCATCTCCAGGGACAAATCCGAAAGATGCGCATGTTCTATCTTGCCGCGGCTCTGGTTGCTTCCGCTATTCTGTTCTGGCATTTTGGTTATGTCGTTCCACGAAATGGAACGCAATCGCAATGGTATTTTGGCTTATTGTTCATCGTCAGTTCCTGGTGCTGGATTCTCGCCTTTATTGGTTTTATCATCAAGTACTTGCTCACCAATGGGCCGTTTTTGAAATACGCCAACGAAGCCGTTCTACCCTTCTATATCATGCATCAGACAGTCCTCCTATTGATTGGGTATCTGATTCTCGATTGGCAAATCTCGGACCCCGTCAAATGGCTTCTCATTGCTCTCAGCTCTTTTGCTCTCGTTTTGGGATTGTATGAGTTCGCCATACGGCGTTTCAACATACTTCGAATCCTTTTCGGCATGAAGCTATTACTAAATGCCAAGAAGTGGTGAAGTTCGAACAATTCACTCCAGCGGATGGCTTTCAGCCACCGCTGACCTAAATCCTTATACTCACTTTCATCCCGTAATCTTAAATTCCTTAATATGGTTCCTACTATTGAGTTGTATCAAATGAAATCGATCGAGGGGACGAAAATTTTCAAAAATGGAAAAACTCGTTCCTGCACTCTTCGAAAGAGAGATTTTGGCTAATAGTGCAGATTTCGATTAGTAGTCGATGCTTGGATACTTTTTCATCTGAGAACTTTTCGCGAAGTGTGGACAGTGGCACGTTAACAAAACTTCGGACCTGTCGGGCGGCCTCCTCAAGATATGGACCCCTTTATAATTCACGGTTGGAGATTTGGCCTAAAAAGGGAATCCCTGATAAACATCCCTTGACACGCAATTTCGCCTTTTTGTATACTCAGGCCACCCTAAAGGGAGTTCTTATCAATTTCATTGAGATTCTTTTTATGAGTCAAAAGGGTCCCCTCATCGGACAGATCTTCGACCGCACGTGCGAAACGTTGGTCATCCTGGGTCTTCTGATCTCGCTGTTTGCTACTATTCTTCAAGTGGTCGCACGGTACGTATTCAATAGCCCGGTCACCTGGTCGGAGGAACTCAGCCGGTTCGTATTTATCTGGTCCGTGTTCCTGGGAGCCGGAGTCATGGTCCGGCATGGGGGGCATGTGAGTGTTGACTCGCTGATCGCCGTTTTCCCAAATGGGTTGCAGCGTGCAGCCTGGGTCTTGTCGATATTCGTCATGGCGGCCACCTGCGTGACTCTTATTGCTTTCGGCTGGCAGGTGGTGTACACAATCGGCTCTCTGTCCCCTGCCATGCGGATGCCGTTGCGTCTCTTTTATGCTTCGGTACCGGTAGGTGGGCTCTTGGTATTAATCAACCTGATTCGAGGACAGAGCCGAGTCTCCCGGGAGCGGCTCCGGGATGGGGTGGTTATTATTGCCGCAAGTGGCCTGGGATTCTGGATCTTCGTCGCCGGGGGTATCGAACCCCCGGCTTGGGACCCCGGCACCGTGGTGGGGCTGGGGGTCGTCGCGTTGATAATGCTGGGCGCCCCCGTGGCGTTTTGTATCGCCTTCTGTGCGATTCTTGGACTCTGGGTCTCCGGGACCACCCCTCTCGTCGCGGTGCCGCATCAGATCATGAACGGCGTCGACTCGTTCATCCTGCTGGCCGTTCCGTTCTTCCTGCTGGCCGGCCAGTTCATGAACGAGGGAGGCATCACCGAACGCCTGGTCGCGTTGGCGACCAACCTGGTGGGCCACCTCACCGGAGGCCTGGCCCACGTGAACATCGTGGCGAGTTTCCTCATCGGCGGCCTGTCCGGCTCGGCAGCCGGAGATGCCGCAGGACTGACGAAGGTCCTGGTCCCGGAGATGGAGAAGCGGGGGTATGACAAGGAGTTCTCCTGCGCGGTCACGGCCAACGCCGCGGTGATCGACAATCTGATCCCGCCGGCCGCCACCATGATGATCTATGGTGCTGTTGCCTCCGTCTCGGTTCCCCGCATCTTTATGGCCGGGATCGTGCCCGGGATGGTGTTGACCCTCGGTTTGATGGTTGTGGCCCAGATTATGTCAGTCCGTCGAGGATACAAGGGTCTGGAGCGTCGAGCCACGGGACGCGAGATGTTCCAATCCCTGAAGGGGGCAGGCTGGGCCATCCCCATGCCGTTCATGATTCTGGGAGGCATGCGGGCAGGCGTCGTGACGCCCACGGAGGCCGCTGGCGTGGCCGTGGTCTACGCTTTTCTGGTCGGAGCCTTTGTCTACAAGAAACTCAAGATGCGAAATATTCCGAAGATCCTGCTGCAGGCCGGAATGGAGACCTGTTTGGTGATGCTGATCCTGGGGGCATCGCAACCCTTTGGCTGGGTACTCACTGCGGAGCAGATTCCTCAACAGGCAGCGGGATTGGTCACCAGCTTGAGCAGCGACCCTCTCGTTGTGTTGATGCTTATCAACGTCTTCTTGTTGATTGTGGGTCTGCCCTTGGAGGCGAATCCGGCCATCATTATCCTGATTCCGATCCTGGGACCCATCATTCAGAATATCGGCGTGGACCCCGTGCATTTCAGCATCATCGTGATTTTGAACTTGATGCTGGGATCGGTGACACCACCCGTGGGCATACTGGTTTTCGTCACCTCAACCATCGCCCACGCGTCACCCGGCAAGGTGTTTCGAGAGTGCCTGCCGTTCCTCCTGGCCGGAATTGTCGTTCTGCTGATCGTCACCTACGTACCGGCGCTGAGTCTGTTTCTCCCTAACCTTTTGATGGGTATTTCGGCCAAATGAGCGTTGGAGCGGGCATGCCTGAAATCAGGCGGACCACTTAGGAATCAAGAATAGGAGTCCGAACCCATGAGTCCTCGCGGTGTACCGCTTGCTGGAAAAGTGGCGATCGTTACCGGTGCTGCCCAGGGAATCGGGCGGGCGATCGCCGAAACGTTGGCAGACAGTGGGACCAGTCTGGGACTCGTCGATCTCAAAGCAGAGGCGATAGACGAATTGGCTTCCGCTCTTCGTGGCAAGGGCCAGAACGCGATGGCGATATCAACCGACGTCTCTAGCAGGGCAGCGGTTCGACAGATGGTAGAACGGGTGGTTGCGGCCTTCGGTACTGTCCACATCCTCGTGAACAACGCCGGAGTCCTCCGCAATTCTCCTGTCGTGGAGATGTCGGAGTCCGAGTGGGATCTGGTCGTGGATGTCTGCCTGAAGGGCGCCTTCCTCTGCTCCCAGGCAGTGCTTCCGATCATGATGGCTAACCGCTACGGAAAGATCGTCAACATCTCTTCGCTGGCCGCGCGCAGCGCCTCCGTTCTGGGTGGCGCGGCCTACACGTCTGCCAAGGCCGGCTTGCTCGGCTTTAGCAGGCATCTGGCCCGGGAGGTCGCCCCGTACGGGATCAACGTTAATGCGATATGCCCCGGTGCGACCGACACACCCATGACCAGGGGTGGGGTGCGTGACACCGGACACTTCAACGAGGTCGGCAAGGCGGTTCCGCTCGGTCGCTGGGGATTGCCCCAGGAGCAGGCCAACGCTGTCCTGTTCCTCGTCTCGGATGCTGCCTCGTTCATCACCGGCGCCACGCTCGACGTCAACGGGGGCCAGATCATGGTATGACCGGTCGCTCGCAGCAGATCGAACACGTCGGCAGGAT
>DASPQK010000250.1:0-7277 GCA_035624985.1 Syntrophobacteraceae bacterium
CCGTGCGCCGATTTGACGCACTTATGCCAGGTTGCGTCCAAAGAACCATAACCTCCATTCACAACCTTGAGTCATATTCCATCGTGCAGAAAGTTCTTAATAACTCTCAGAAGACATCAGCCGAAAAGACATACACTTCCACGTCCTTGTCTTTCCAGGCTTTTTCCGCAAGTCCCGCCTTCAGACAGGTCCACCTCAGAAACTGCTCCCGGTCCCAGCCATGTTCGGTTGCCACCTGAGGCAGTAGAAGGCCGGACCGAAAGCCTTTGCGGACGAAGAGGCCGTGTTTTCCGATTTCGATTTCCGAAGGCCGGCCGATTCGCTGCATCGGGGTCAGGACCGATATCTCTATGTCGATCTTGTCGAGCTCATCGGATGCGATGGCGCAAAATCGAGGGTCCTTGAAAGCGGCTTCAACCGCCATTGTTTTTATCGTCTCGCAAAGAGGGGCTCGGGCTTCAATTATTCCGATGCACCCGCGCAATTCCCCGCCCTTGTGTATACAGACGAAGGCCGCCGCAGGCTCTCTGAGCCTGGGCGCCTGCGACGCAATGTCGGGCATGGCTTCGCCCAAGCAGCGGCAGCGGATCGCCTGGAAGGCCATCTGGCGAAGCATTTCCTTCTCTTCGGCGCTGAATCCCAGATCCACCCCTGCTCTAGCGCGTGGCGCTCTCCTACTGCTTTTGTGATTGTCCATGGCTGGCGCTCCGGTAAACTGCGGCTGCGGCGTACCCGACAACCCCTGACCTGTCACCGGTCACATCACCCGAATTGGCGTAGTGGAGCACTTTGGATCGGTCGCTGCCCAGCTTTCTGGCTGCTAGCATCATAGTGATCAACGGCCCTGCGCCGCAAGCCTGGGTAGTTTGGTTTCTCACGTCCGAGGCGAGCCCCTCCGGATCGAAACAATTCAGGCGCTCCAAACAGACTCCATCGAGCAGCACCGCTTTTTCGTAAGAATAATAGTGCGACAGATCGCTGCTGGCTATAATCAATACCCGCCTGCCCCTGCATGCCTTATCAATTGCCTGCGCCAACTGCTCGCAAAAATCGTAGTGCTGGAGGCCCATTATTACCGGGGTAAGCCTGAAGCTATCCAGCACAGTCTGGAGGAAGGGCAGTTGGATTTCAAGGGAATGCTCCGCAGAGTCGGCCTGCGGGTTGAAGCGGAACAGAGCGGCATTTTTATAGAGATCGTCGATCAGTTCATGGTCCAAAGGCACAATGCCCAGCGGAGTGCGGTATCCGCCCAGGTTGTAAATGCTCGCATGGCTTAAAGATGTACGGTGGCTGGGGGCCAGAATAAGCACCCGGTCAAATTTGCTTTCCAAAAGCAGCTTGAAGGACCAGGCTGCTACGCCTCCCGAATAGATATAACCCGCGTGGGGCACTAGAAGACCCATGAGGTCTCCATCGACCGCGGGCGGCCGGGCACGGTCAAGATAGAGGGCGAGTTCCTTTTTCAGCCGGGCGGGATTGCCTGGGTACCAGGTTCCGGCAATTACCGACTCACGGATTTTTTCGGCGTTCGCGTCTGCCATGTACTGTTCACCGTTTAAGAGTTTTTATCGCTTCGAGCACTTCCAGGTAAAGCTGAGCATCAGAGGGGCTGATAGTGGGATGGCGGCCCGTCAACTGCAAATCTCCGTTGCTTTTGACTATCCCCAGGTACTGCCCTCCTGTTGGCAAAATGCTGTAGGCGTCTGGCTCAACTTTTCCAAGCGTGCCGATTTGCTGGCCTCCCGAATCGAGGATGGCCCACTGACCCTCCCCCGATACCTTCAAAGAGACCTCGCCGGCCGGGGTTTGCGCAGGGCTAAAGCCCATAAGGAACGCGAAGACAAATATGAGAACAAGCGCTTTTTTCATTCAGGGCCTCCTGTCGATGTTTTTCTTCCCCCTCTGCTCCCTCATTGTTCGCGGGCTTGCGCCGCTTTATAGTAGTGCTTGATATTGACCCCCTTTACCATGAAGATAACACTTTCAGCAATATTGGTCGCCTGGTCGGCGGCTCGCTCCAGGCATCGTGCAGCTATGATGGTCTGTACCGACCCTTCCACGGCAGGCAGATCATTAGCCATATAGGCAAGAGTATCCTTGAGAATACGATAGTTGAGCCGATCGGCGGTATCGTCCATTTTGCAAACTTGCGTGGCGCTTTCCGCATCCTGGTTTATAAAAGCGGATATTACCGTGCGCAGCATCTCAAGGGCGGCATGGACGAGTTCTTCAAAAGAACTGTTGCGGGGAAGAGGCGGGCGGCGGTTCAGAAGTCGGGCCCTTTGAGCGATGTTTACGGCCTGGTCCCCTATGCGTTCAAGCTCCACAGCGATCCTCAAGCTGCCAACTATGAATCGCAAATCACGCGCCATAGGCTGGTCCAGAGCGAGAAGCCTGAGCGCGTGGCGGTCCACTTCCACTTCCAACAGATCGATAGCTCTATCTTCTTGTATTACTTCCTCGGCCAGGTAGTCGATTCTTTCTACAAGCGCCCTTGTAGACTTTTCGAGGGCTTTCTCAGCCAGGGTCGCCATCTGGAGCAGAGTCATCCTGAGATGTTCGAGATCCGATTGATGTCTGCTCTCCATCTATGAAAACTCCATTATCGATAGCTTTAGAATCAATTTGGATTCTAATCTCAAGAAACGGGCGGATTCAACTTAAATCTTTTTTAATCCTTAAATTCCTGTTGAAATTCGCTTTTGGATGTACTTTGCAGGATGATTCTGGTATTGAAAGACCCCGGAATAGATTCAATGAGTTAAGGCGGAAGGACACGCTCTGCGCGTTCTCTGCCGCCTGTTATACGTATCCACACCAGGAGGATTTATGCCCAGACGTGTCATTATCTTGATTTCATCTCTTTTTCTAATATTTACCCTTTCACCGCCGGTCCCCGCCAAAGCTGTTGCAGCTCAGGAAGAGACGATCGTAGGCACCCTGGTTAAACACGGGAAGACATTCGTTTTGGAGACCGATGAAGGCGACTACATTGTCAAGGGTAAAGACCTGTCAAAAATGGAAGGCAAGATGGTCGAAATCACCGGCTCAATAAGTGAAAGTGACAAAGGCGACACGATCGACGCCAAATCGGTCGAAGAGATCGAGGAATGAATTCGTGATCAGTGACTGGGAATTCGTGAATAGCGACTTAGACACTTACTATTCACTGCACGCTTTTGACTAACCACGGTTCACAATGGTCATCGTCGCGCCCGGCGCGCATACGCGGCCGCCTCCAGCCCGGCTACGCATCCCTCGCCCACTGCCTTTGCTATCTGCCAGGGGGGACCGCAGATGTCTCCTGCGGCATAAAGGCCGGGTACGTTGGTTTCCTGCTTACGGGTGGTTGCAACGAAGCGCATCGAATCGGTGTCCAAGGCTACGCCAAGAGTCGATACAAGCTCAATTGCGCCCTTGGCGCCCAGCTCTATGAAAACTCCGCCGGTTTCTATTTTTTCCCCGTTGTCGAGCAAGACGGCCTGGACTTCGCTGTCACCAAGGATGCGGCTCACGTGACGCCCTGTGTGGATTTCCACACTGCTGCTCTCGATCTGATAGCGGAGGTGGTCCGATATTTCGAGCGTCTCGCAGACCAGGTGAGTTTTCCCCGCGATCAGCAGCATCTTCAGCGCGCCCGAAGCGGCAGCGCTGCCGTTGCCAACGACGGTGACGACCTGATTTCTAAAAAAGTTGGCATCGCAATCCACGCAGTAACTGACCCCTTTGCCCAGTAACTCCTTTTCGCCCGGCACGTTCAAGCGGTTGCGGGATATCCCCATGGCCAGAACAATCGTCCAGGTGAGCAGGGAATTTCCCGACTCAAGTTCGACCCTGAACTGGCCTGTGACCGTGCGTTCAACATAAAGAACATCCTCGTCCGAAAAGAGGGCCCCGAACTTTTTCGCTTGGTCTCTTCCCTGGCTGAGGATCTCATCGCCTGAAACTGTCTCGATCATGCAGCAGTAATTCTCTACGTGAGCCTTATACAGAGCGCTGCTTTGCAATCTTCCCAAAACACTCACCCCGGCCCCGGCCCTGGCTGCGTGCACGGCCGCCTGAAGCCCGGCCGGGCCGCTTCCAAAAATCACAACGTCACATTCCCTCTCCATCTATTCTCCTTTTTTTGTTCTATCCCGTGCGGCGGATCTATTGTAATATTAGATAGAAGCAGGTTCAATCGGAGAAACATCGGGGCGACCCATCGTAAGGCAAATTGCAGGAAGCGTAAGTGAGAAAGGCGGCGAAGTTCTCACTTTTGCCTTTTTTCTTTTCACTTTTCGGATTGTGGTTCCATGAGAGTAACCGCAGCCCTTATATCTTCGCGAGGACGGCTGCTCGTTGCGCAGCGGCCGCCATGGAAGAAATTCGGCCTGATGTGGGAATTTCCGGGAGGAAAAGTGGAACCCGGAGAGGGTCTGGAAGAGTCCTTAGTTCGTGAAATAAGGGAAGAACTGTGCCTGGATATCCGCGTGCTGGGGCTGTTCAAGAACATCTGTCAGCAAGATCGGGACTTTGCGATTGATCTTCATGCATTCTGGTGCGAAATCTGCGGTGGAACACTGTGCCTGGTTGAACATGTCGCCTTCATGTGGGCAAACATATCCGAACTGAAGCGCATGGATTTTACCAAAGCCGATCGCCTTCTGATTCCGCATCTGGAGGGGCTTGCGGAGTTGCCCAGCTTCCAACGGGGCTGAATGAAGATTCTATTGTCCGGAGATCCTATAAAGGTTATAAATAAAGGTTAAGGCTCGGGTAAATTTCAAAAGACAGATAATTGGAATGACCGAAAAAAAAACCGCTCCCGGCGCCGCGTTCGGCTGGCTGGCATCCCTCAAACTTACGCTGGTCCTTTTTTTTGTCCTGGCTGGCGCGTCTCTGATAGGGACCCTTCTGCCCCAGGGGGTCAATCTTTCCGAGCTCAAAGATCATTTTAGCCCTTCAACGGCCTCTTTGATAAACCTGCTGGGGCTCAACAATCTCTACCATTCCATCTGGTTCAGGGTTTTGCTCCTGGCGCTGTGCGCAAACCTGGCGACCTGCACGATGGACAGGCTCCCAAAAACGATCCGTCTGCTTCGCAGTTTCGAATCTCCCTTCGACTCTCAGAAGCTGTCCAGGTTCAGTCTCACCGCCTCCATTTCTGCCCGGCTCCCCTTCGAGCAGACCCAATCCGTTGTTGAAAAAGCGGTTAGTGAAGCTTTTGGCCGGATATGCCCAATAGGCCCGGAGCAGGCGGGCGGTAAGGGCCCCTTTTGCGCTGTAAGTGAGACCGGGCGATGGAGCAGGTTAATGGTCTACCTGGTGCATCTGAGCGTGCTGATAGTCCTGCTTGGCGCATTGGCAGGGTCCTTCCTGGGGTTCAGGGGATATATGAACCTGATTGAAGGGCAAAGCTCCAATGAAGTGATGCCTGCGGCGGAAGACGAACCGCTCCGTGAGCTTCCATTCGCGCTCCGGTGCGACAAGTTCGAGGTCTCTTTCTACGACACCGGCGCGCCGAAAGAATTCAAAAGCGAACTGTCAATTATCGAAAACGGCATGGAAGTGTTGAAGCGGTCCATTTTTGTGAACAACCCTTTGACCTATGAGGGGATCACTTTCTACCAGGCTTCCTACGGGACCTCTTTAGAGCAAGCCGGGATCGAGCTCACAGACCCCGCCTCAGGCAAGAATGTCTCGATGAGTCTGCCGTTGCGGCAGCCCGTTACGATTCCCGGCACCGGCGATCAGGTCATGATAGCGCAATATCAGGACGACCTGATGGGGCTGGGGGCTGCGATAGAACTGGTTTATGGAAAGGAGGGGCGCTGGTCTTCCCCCCGGTGGATTCTGGTTGACCGGCCTTATCACGGCAACAGGATCGAAAACTACCTCGTCCGGGTCACTCGAACCGATAAGGCGAGCTTTACCGGGCTCGAGGTCAAGAAGGATCCGGGAATCTGGCTCGTGTGGGCCGGTTTTGCGCTTATGACGCTGGCTATCGGCCTGACGTTTTATTCGAGCCACAGGAAACTATGGGTCTGCGTAGAAACCGATAAGACGGGCGAAGAGACTATTGTCACTGTTGCCGGAAGAACGAGCCGAAATCAGCAAGCTTTCGAAGAAAAGTTCGATGTCGTGCGCTCTACGATCGAAAGACAACTAAGAACCAGAAACTGAAAGGTAGAAACCGGAAACTACTAATGACCAGTTCCTTTCTGCTCAGCCTGACGACTTTTGCCTACCTTCTTTGCACTGTCCTCTACCTGTCCGGGACCATTTTTCGCTACAAGCCCCTTCTTGCTTCCGGCACGGTTGTGGGAGCGGCGACCCTGCTGGGCCAAACAGCGGGCATCGGACTGCGCTGGGTGGAATCCTACCGGTTGGGTTATGGGCATGCACCGCTTTCCAATATGTACGAATCGCTCGTTTTTGCTTCATGGGCTATAATGATTATCTATCTGATATTCGAGTGGCGCGTCGGGCAACGCGCCCTTGGGGTGTTTCCGGCGCTGTTTTCTTTTCTGGCAATGGCCTACGCATCTTTCTCGAAAGATGTGGATTCAAAGATTCAGCCGCTCGTTCCGGCTTTGAAGAGCAACTGGCTCATCGCTCATGTGGTGACCTGTTTTCTTGGCTATGCCGCTTTCGCGGTGTCTTTCGGGCTTAGTATTCTTTACCTGCTAAGAAGAAGAACCGCTGAAAATCCGAATCCGCACGGCGGCAGGCTGACCATTTTGCCCCGCGCCTCCCAGCTTGAGTGGTTCAATTACCAGATGGTGCTGTTCGGGTTCTTATGGCTTTCAGTGGGAATAATAACCGGGTCCATCTGGGCCAACTCCGCCTGGGGCGCCTACTGGAGTTGGGACCCGAAGGAAACCTGGTCTTTGATAACCTGGTTCATATACGCCGCCCTGCTGCACGCTAGAAATCTGCAGGGCTGGAAGGGACAAAGAGTGGCGTGGCTCTCAATCATAGGTTTTGGGTGTGTTCTATTCACTTATTTTGGGGTAAACTTTCTTTTGAGCGGATTACACAGCTATGCAAGATAACCAAGAATATTGGAGGGACCGATGCTTAACATGACCGAGATGCTGCTTTTGCTCCTGGGGGTTGTCATCCTGGTGGGCGGCAAGAAGCTGCCCGAACTGGGAAGCGGCCTGGGAAAGGGGATCAGCGAATTCAAGAAAGCCGTTGGCGCCGACAAACCGGAAGAAGAACAAAAGCAGATCAAGGATGGCGAGACCAAGTCCGGAGATGCAAAGCCTACCGATCCCAAGTGAACCGAGGCG
>DASPQK010000251.1:0-12493 GCA_035624985.1 Syntrophobacteraceae bacterium
ATCGGTGGGGAGCTTCTTCAAATTATCACGAATGAACGCCGTGAATTTCGTGTTGTCGCCCTTCTGAAAGGATTCCTGTGAAGCCTGAATCATCTCCTCGGCGCTTACGTTCTTCCACTCGATAAAATACCCATTGGCATAGGCCAAATGATTGATGAATTCACGTTGCGCCCTGCCGTTGCCTTCGCGGAAAGGATGAAGCGCGTTGATTCCGCCAAGATAATAAGCGGCGCGTTCGCTGAACTCGGCGGGTTCAAATCCTTTCAGGCAACCTTCCTCGGCCAGCTTTTCGAAAAGCGGTTGTGCCGCGCTTGCAATGTGTGCATGATTGGCAAAATAGCTCTTGCCTTTGGAAAGGTCGATGTCTCGAAGTTCACCCGCCCATTCGTACACGTCCTGAAACAGATGCTTGTGAATGGCTTTCAGGTGGTCGAGGTCAAAGCGTCCACGGATGGGTTTTTGGAAAAGTTGAAAGGCGCGCCACGCAACTAAAGAGGCTTCGGCCTTGTTCAGCTCGCCTTCCTCTCCGATGCCCAGTTTGTTCTTGAGAACGCCGGTTTCGCGATCAAGGTAATGGTCTTGGCACTCGTACTTTGGCATGCGTGAACCTGCGGACTGTGTTGCGGATGCCTTCCTCGATCTCGATTTCACCTCTGGCGGCGCGTTTCATTTCCTCAACGATATCCTGCGGGACTTCCAGTCCCTCAAGGCGCTGCTGAGCAACGGCGTTTTCAACGGCCTCCAAATTCTGGCTGATTTTCTGCTCTCTTATCATCTACGGAGCCTCCTGCTGCTCCTCTTTTCTATATAACACATCCTGCGCAAAGCCGCACCCGTAAAGCTTTGTCGGAGAACGATACGAGACAAAATCCGGTTTTCTTGTTGAACTCAAAAGCACTGGACCCCGGCTTAATCCCGCGAACCCCGCGAGGCGCGGGACAAGGCACGCGGGACTGCCCGGGTGCCGAATGTGGCGTATTATCCGTAATGGATACTATGAAGCGTGCCACCGCTCCAAACCGCTTTGACCGGTTCGGAGTTTGCCATGCCTGCGGTTTTACCGGAGGTAACTGACTGGTGGCGGCAGGAAGCTTTTCAACCTCGCGCGTGGTTATGTGTTTTGGGTCGTTCACTGCATGATCCTACACCAATTCAAGGCGGAGCTCGCGCCCGATAAGGGCGGCTGCGCGTTGGAGCGTCTCAATCGTAACGTTACCCCTGGCTTTGAGGATGCGGTCAACTTGTGCGCGGCTTGTGTGCATCCGTTCAGCCATTTGCGTTTTCGTGATGCCTTGCTTGCGCATTTCCTCGGCAATCTGCCAGGAAATTACCCGCGTAACGGCCTCGGCCTTCGCGGCATCGTAAATGCCTTCCTCGCGCAAAAAATCGTCAAGCGTCGATCCCCAATGCTGGTTTTTTTCGGTCATGATGTCGCACCCTTATGGAACGAGGCCAACTTCTTGATAAGGCTCGCCGGGTTTGTGCTCGCTGATCCGAATGGTGACCTTTTGGTCTAGCCGTTTGAGAAAATCGAGCAGCTTGTCTGTGGTGAAGCGGCTAAAGTGGCCGTTCATCAAATGCGATACGTCCGGCTGCGCAATACCGAGAAGAGTGGCAATTTCCCTCTGCTTAAGCCCCCTGCCTTTGAGGAGTTTGTGGACGTGAAATCCCAATTGCGCCCTTGTAAAAAGCTCGTCCGCATCCTTAAGGCCCAAGTCCGCAAGAACATTGCCGGAGCCTTCTTCAAACTCAATTTCTCGAGGCTTGTCAGCTTACATTTTGGATCAATTGCAGTTCGTCACCAATGAGCTTTTGCGCTCCATACGGAAAGGCGAGAAGGTTCCTTTTTGAGCTTCCCAACTAGACCAAGCGACGCAACGCGGGCGTTTCAAGATCAACCAAAAGACGGCTCCCATAAAAAGGTATAGTAAATTTTCTATATCGTCAACCATAGGCGGATAAAAGTGTTTTTTCAGGCGGTTCATCGTTTTGTCTGCTGTTTAGGTCATCGGGGCGCTCGCAAACCCGCGCCGTGCCTATGCCACGATTCTTGCTAGGAGACAAAATGATCCCAATTGTCTCGTGTCAGGCTGTGTCAAAGTAAAAAAGTTTTTTGTGATTTGGCTTTTTTGTAATATTCTTGCTGCCGACAGGAAATCATAATATTTGCGAGTCAAACGCAAGTAACTTGAAGGAGGAAGAAAAGTGAAAACCAAAAAACCTGCAATAATTATCCTAATGATGGCCGCTCTGGCGGTTGCCGTTATCCCCGTGAAGAGTTTTGCCGCTGCGAGTACCTATACTTGCGCAGTCAACTCCGCAGGCCCGGCAACTGAATTAGACAACCTCGCGACTTACAAGGTCGCCATCTCATTGACTTGGGTCAGCGGTGGCACCAAGCCTGCTACCACTACAAAAATCTTTTACGCTCCGACCGGTCATGAAAAAGAATTCTTGGCGGTAGCCCTTGCAGCCATCGTTAACGGCAAACAAGTATCGGCTATGGTGGATTTCGTTACGTCCGCCAGTACGACGGTTTACAATCTCGAGCTTCTGCCTTGAATGTCAATAAGGCATGGAGAATTCTATGACAATCCAACACCTGAAGAAACCCGCTGGGGCAGCTTACCATCGTTGCAGCGGTGTGGTTTGTGATGCTGACTCTGAAATTCGTAAAGGTGCCAATGCGATTTTGGAGGATTGGAAGCGCAATTGTGCTATGGTTTGTGTCGGGATTGCGCTCGTGGTAACTATCTTGGGGGCGGGGTTGGTTTCCAAAGCTCAAGCCATTATAAATTCAAAAACATGTACAATTTGGCTTGGTAATCTATCAGACCCCGCATGTTGTACTGAATCATGCTCGCTGACTGTTCAGGATTTAAATACCTTAGTTGTTTGGGGAATGCATCTCTCTAGAACTTCGGCCACACCAAAAATACTTGATCTGACTGGACAATGGATCAGTAATGACTATGAGTGTTACGACTCTAACGGCAATCTTATATATATTACGGAAAAAATCGATATCGAACAAACTGGAACTTCTTTCGTAGCTACAAAAATTACTGGAGATAATTGTGTTCCTGCCGGCCATGTGACTTTTTATGGAACACTTCCTTCATGTGACGATGTCATTAATAATGGAGTTACACACTACCTTAGTCAGGATAAGACGGAGATTCATGCTGCTTTCACCCCAAATCCGCAATTTGTATCGATCATAAATGAAGCGGCACAAGTTTGTGGTTTCATCAATTTTGACTGGCGACAGACAATTACATCTTTACCGGCTCCGAGTCCTTTCTATGCTGCTAAAAGTACAACTGCTCTCACAGCACCGCCTCCTTTCAATGATCCTCCGCCTAACGGATATGCCTATCAGAATCCGCCTAACGCCGTTATGCTGCCTGTTTACTACAATCTTTTCACATCTGCCTCTAATCCATTGTCGTTGGCCGCCAATGAAACCCAAACCACTCTTTCATTCTACGATGCGCCAGCTGACCCTTGTTTACACGGCGGTAGTGGGGAGCCTTGCGGCGGGAAAACAGCTCCAGCTGGCGCCATACTAGGTTTTACCACACACTTGGTTGGCATCGCTGGAAATCTTCCAGGCGCTTCTGTTAAAGATACTGGCATAGGTTTCAGTTGGACTTCTTCTTTTAATGGAACTGCGGGAGGTATTGCTGTAACCAATGGATATCTGCCGGTCGATCCCGGGAGTGGAACCGGTGGGATTACCGTTACGAAAGTGAACAACATCATGATTCATCCTATAGATAGTTATTTATTGGAACTCTTACTGAACTAAACACAACCCTAGCCTTTATTGTATGCTGTAGTAGTATTAAAGAGGACAATCAACCCAATGTCTAGCAATCAGCTCATGATGGCCCTTGTACTTATAGGCTTAAGTCTATTTGTTGCTCCCGTAAAGGCACACGATATCATTGAAAGCTGCATCGGGGGCGAGGTGAGATTAATCGACGTATCTGCGGAGCCATTGCCAATGTCTCCTGCCGGAGTTAAACCGGAAACAATTGAGATAATCGCAAAAGCGGAGGCGACCAAGTTAATTGCCAGAGGCCCCGTTCTTGGGTCTATGGATTCACCGGAGATAAAAACCGATTTGTCTTGTACAGCAAAAGGCTTTGTACTCACGGCAACGATTACCCGGTCGGCCGACTACCATGGCGCTGTCCTACAAAATGAAAACTGGTGGCCGAGAATCACAATTGCTGTCGTGCCCCGCCAGTGTGAGATAGTCTTCCAAACGATATGGAAAATGCGCCTGACTGACGGAAGCGAGGTAGACCATGCTAAAACTCCTCCATTATATCTAGATCGCAAGTACCCGATCACTGTGACGAAGAAAATATACTCTGCATGTGGTCAACAACAATAGACACTTTGCTTCAAACTGTCCCATGTTCCGAAACTGGACAATTGACGGGCTTTTGGAAGGAGTGACTTGCACTAACCGAGCAATCAAGCGCAATCTTTCCGAGCTTGGAGCGGAGGAGGCAGAAACCCCGCGTTGTGCGGGTTCGTTGCGTTATGCCGCCCCACACTAATTCTTAAATCATTTTCTCCACTTTCCCCAACCACGCCCATGGCAGGGCGCGGGCTTGCAGCCCGCTCCAAACCACGCAAAATGGACAAAACGACAGACCAGGCCATCTAAATTAATTTGAAATTACACCATAAGGGTGTATATTCATAGCATGGCAGAGAAACGAAAGCCGACCTACGACCTTGAAGCCTTCAAAGCCGCGTTTTGCAGCGTGGAAAGGCTTGCCGTCACAAGTACGGCAGTGCGTAGCGCCGCCGCTCCGGGATTTGGACGCGCCGAAATCGTGGCGACGATCCAGACTATGCAGTGTGGGCACTTCACAAGTCAATGACGGCTTACGCCAATCACGGGCTTTGGCAGGACCTCTACCACGTCCCCTCACCGGCGGGCATGCTGTATGTGAAGTTTACCGCCGATGCCATCACCGAGTTTTTGCTGCTGTCGTTTAAGGAGAAAGGCCATGACTAATCCAGTTTCTCCGGAAACGGGCGCGCCCATGCATCGAGGCGTGCGTCCGATGACGCTCACCTACAAGGGTGAGCGCATTACTTTCGATATGCCCGGCTGGTACTGCGACCAGTCGGAGGAAGGCATTCACACCGGCGCTGATATGAAGGTGTCTGACCGGATGTTGAACCGGCTTAAGGCCCGTAGTGAGGGATTGCTTGAGCCGGAGGAAGTTCGGCGTATTCGCAAAAAGCTAAAACTGTCACAAGAAGCCGCCGGCCTTCTAATCGGCGGCGGGCCTCGCGCGTTTCAGAAATATGAAAGCGGCGATCTGTTGCCTAGCCGCGCCGTTAGCAGTGCTCTTATTTTGCTCGACCATGATCCCAAGGCTTTGCCGGTATTGACCAAAAGGCATGGTAAGACAACAAACGCGTTGCATGGAGAGCTACTGCCATGAACAAGGGATGAAACCATTCGCGGCAGCGGCAATGCGTTTAGTGACTTTGGCCGCAGAAACGCCAGCGTTGAGCAGGCCCGCGCCATTCTTGCAGCCAAGATCATTGGCATACCTGACCAGCGTGGGCTTTCCACCCGCGAGGCCGAAAAACTGACAGGCGTGTCGCATTCCGAGTTTTCGCGCATCCGCAACGCGCGGCTTGAGCGTTTTGCACTTGATCGAATGATTACGATACTTGTAAAGCTCGACGACGATTTTGAAGTTAACCTTACCTTCCAACCTCGTAATCATACCTTGCATGAAGGAACGCAAGCCTGGGAGGTAAATCGACGTGAAAGATATTCACGGATAAGCTCTTAGTCGACGCTAGCGCTTGCGGCTTGGTTTCCACTCTTTTGCCAAACGCTGGGCCTCAGCTATCTGGGACGGTGTCATCCTTTGAGCGACTTTATCCCTCAGCTCACGGCCTTTGGAATTACCATGCCTTGTCGCTAGATCAAACCACAGATAGGCCTGCACGTAGTCCTCGGGTACGCCTACTCCGATGGTATAGTCCATCCCGAGGCAGCATTGTTGTTCGGCATCACCCATTTCCGCGGCCTCTCTCTTTTCTTTTTCGGTTAATTTCATAAGTGGGGGCATGCCCCCTACGAGATCAAAAGTACTTGTTTCGTCAATCGTAAAAGTTTTTATAAGGTTTTTGACTAATTCACAATTTGCGACGTAACCGTTGAAAATGTATACTGAGAAAGGAAAGAAAACAGAAGCTAAATGGCTATCGGGGATGTTAAGAAATTTACAGAATGTTCTTGACAACTGTATCAGGTCACAATTCTGCATCGCTTCATGATATTCCTTAACTCTCGAAGACATAATATGCTTAAAATGGGAACTGTGTGATATAAGACCATTTTCAATTAACTCCTGACAACAATACTCTTGATAGTGATCCAGGATACTGAACTTGCTATTTCTTTCTTCCTTGAAGCACGATAGTACAGCATGAATCATCATGTAAATTTCAAGGATACTCTCTTCGAGCAATAGCTTGTCGTCCTCCAGTTTAGAACCAGAACCCCTATATAAGCTAATGGCATAAGGAAATGCCGACCGTTGCCGTTGGATTGTAGCCGTGGCCAAAAATCTGGCCAATTCTTTTGATGATATCTTTTGTTTTCTTCGAAACGGCCACATTGTGTATATCCTCTGTAGGGTAGGCATGCCGTCGATATGATTTCAAAGTTTAGCTGCTAAGAACTTCAATAGGGTTCTTCAGATGGCCTTGCGTACCATATATCACATAGTTTTCTCTATATGTTTAGCTACTCCGTCTAAATCTGGAAACAGTGACGCTCGATGAAATCCTAGCCTCCTAAGATGTCCTCTAATTTTTGCTCGATCTTCACTCGGTATTCTCATTTTCATTTGGATACGCCTGAAACGGTCTCCCTGCAATGAGTTCTTCTCTCCGTGGCAATCTGCTGCATGAACTGTAAAAATGCTTGATTGAACGGCAATCCTAGGTGAAAAATGAGGAGGTCTATAAATATAAATTCTATCAATACCAAAGGGATTTTCAGGCATAAAATCATCATCAATTTCTATATGTCTATTCGAAGGCACGTATTCACAAAAACAGTATACAAAACTATCAAGGTTTTTCTCACTTTCCGACAGTGGATCTTGTTCAACAGCAAAATACAAAGCTACTAACGCGTTTTCACTCCAATCAAGGTATCTTGTAGGTAGCCCGTGATGTGCTGCAAGCGCCAAATGCTCCCGGAGGTTTTTAGGAATTGGGGGGAAAGAAGCTGATAATCGCTTAAACTCGTTAAATATTCGTCGTTCGTACGTTTCAAAGGCAATAGGATTATCGGGATTGCTGACGGAGCGAAAACGTCTGAAAATTGTCGGTTCTAATTTCCAGTCGCGTCTTTGGCCCCTGAAAATAAACGTGTCGTCCTGTGTTTCCTCTAAGGTCCGCACATTCTCAACGACATCTTCAACAGACTTAACTGTAACAGGATCAGGATCATTATCTGTCATGGCATGTAAAAACCTCTTTTTCCCACCCTACTCTCTATGATGTCAGCTTTTCGGTTATCTCAAAATGTGGACACTACAACAAAACGTCCAATTTTGGAAGGAGTGACTTGCACTGCTCGAGCAATCGAGCGCAACCTTTGCGGGCTTGGAGTAGAGAAGGTAGAGACCCCGCACCGCGCAGAGCTGTCAGGCTTAGACCCGGACGACGAGGAACAAGCGGAGCCGCCGCGTGCATAGCGTCGTCTCGCTGCGGCGTCCCGGCGCACTATGTTGAAGCACCTGAAAGTGCCCTGAACCGATGTCGTGATGTTACCTGTCAAAAGCTCGCCTTGCCGATGCCTGCAACGGCAATCCACCATCAGAGGGCGTCTCCCCAGTCACTTTCCCACCCGATATTTTCGGTATTTTCGTGTTGGGTATTTTCGGGCATTTTCGGGGTCTTCCGGCAAATGCGTACCTGGGGTGAAAGACTACACCAGCTACTTTTCTCATTCGTATGCTTCCTACCTCAGTCGATCAGCTTCTTGTCGCTTTTTCATCAATTTCGACTCCCGGTTAAGGCCTTCGTGAGCTTTGCAGTTCTTCGTGCGCGAGCATGGGAGTTGGTTCGCAAAGGGACGATATGTCAGGCTCTATTGGGTTTTTATTTATCTTCGTGGTCTTCGTCTTCTTCGTGGTGATAAATCATTCGCTCGGGCGCCTCCAAAATCCGGTGCTGGAATCCCGACCGGAAGCACTTCTCTCACCACGAAGCGCACGAAGAACACGAAGAGTGAAAGGCAGCCAGAGAGCGCGCACTTACAGCATCAGCGGCTGAAAAGGACCAAAACCAAGATCGATATGACTTCTCTGTGGTGCGCTGACCGGGGCTGAGCAGCCCGCACACGAACCCCGCGAAGCGCGTGGGACGAAGACCTCGAAGGAGGCCCAGTCTCGGCTACTCGGTCGCCGGATGAACCAAATGTTCGAGGTACTCGTTTGCCGGATGGCCCCATTTTCGTTGCAAAATGTACATGACAGCGTACAGTTAATATGTTGCAAACTTCCCGGTTGTGAGGTGAGAAGCATGCGAGAAACCAGCATTGTCGAACTCAGAAAGCGGATTAAGCACTACTTCGATGCAGTTGAAAAAGGCGAAGCGATACGTGTTTACCGCAACGGCAAGCCTATCGCAGAGATTGTTCCGATTCCCGAAGGTGATCGGTCCTGGAGGAGAGAAATCCCCCGGCTGATAATTAAAGAGATTTCGCTAAGCCGGGAGATCTTGAGAGATCGTACGGAATCGGGATCATGAGAATCTTTTTCGATTCGTCAGCTTTTGTAAGTACCGGCAAACCGGGAATCTCATTCTGGATGACTTCGAAGGCATCGAGGTTTGCGGCATTTCGACAGAGGTCGTCAGGCTAACGATTAAATGTCTTGAGAGGAATCCCCTGCGCGCCATGGATGCCCTGCACCTCGGTTGTGCCCTGCTTGTCAAGCCCGATCTTTTCGTCTCTTCGGATAGGCGACAAATTGAGGCGGCAGAACGAGAGGGTCTGATGGTGGAGATCCTGGAATGACCGGGAACCGGCGCTAATCTAATTTTGTGAGCCTTGTGCAGCTGATACCAAGCGGGAGGGCGTAAAGCCCTCCCTTACGTAGCGGCGGGGTTAATCCCCGCCGGTCTTGAACGCAATCTGGTATAAGATGATTTTGCCCGTGGCGTCCCCGGCGCTCACTTTTGCACGTTCTTATAAACCGGTTCCGCACAGTCCGGGCCGAAATAGAGCCGCATATCCTCAAAGAAGGAGTGGGACGGGTTTATGGGGAGTTTACTTAATTCGAGCAGGGCTTCCCCCTTGTTGTGGACCGCCAGGTGCAGGACGGCCCTGCAATCGCCGGGGTGGCTCATGAGCAGGTGTCTGAGGCGGCCGAAAGCGTCCCGGTCCATCCTTGCCGCATCGAGCCTTATATGCACTAAGTCCACCGCCTGGAGTCCCGCCTCTTCCAAGCTCAGGATACGGTTGGCTATCAGCTTTGTCGATTTTTCGTCATGCTGGACCTTGCCCCACACCGCAAGCGGTTCGTCGCCGGCAATCAGCCCCTGGGCCTGAGTGAAAGGCTCGGCGAAGGCCACCACCTCGATTGTGCCCACCTTGTCTTCGAGACTGAGAAACGCCATCCGGTCGCCGCGCTTCGTTGCGATTTCCTTTACGATGTAGAACAGACCGCAGAGCACTACTTCGGCGCCCTCACGTTTTTCTCTCACCGATTGAGTGTCGGCGGTGCACAGCGAGCGGATCTGTTCAGAGTAAAAATCGAGAGGATGCCCGGAAATATAGAACCCGAGGGACTCCTTTTCAAACTGGAGCCGCCTTCGGCTCTCCCAGTCCTCGATATCGGGAAGCGGAGGGGACTTCATCTTCTTCTTGGAACGCAACATTTCAAATAAATTCATCTGCCCGGCCTGCCGGTCTCGCTGGAGGGTTGCGGCTCGATCCAGCACTTCGTCGATACCCGCCATGAGCTGAGCACGATTGGGATGCAGGGAGTCGAAGGCGCCGCATCGAATGAGCTGTTCGACCACGCGCCGGTTCACTTTCTGAGAATCGATCCGCTCGCAGAAGTCATGGAAAGTTGTATAAGGCCCATGCTCCTGGCGGCCCTGCAAAATTACCTCAACTGCCGCCTCACCAACGTTTTTCACCGCCCCAAGCCCGAACCGAATCATGCCTTGAGGGGTTGCGGGTTGGGGTGCGCCCGGCCGCGGGAAGCGCGCGGTCCCGCCCTTGGCGGGAGCTAAGGGTTTTTGACCCGGCGACTCGCGACCTGTAACAGATGAGCTTTCCTGATCGGACAGGGACGTGTCAGGGTCACCTTCCTCACCCTCCCCTCTTGTAGAGAGGGGCTGTGGTTTTATAACGACCTGGAAGGCCCGGCCGCTTTCGTTCACGTCAGGCGGCAGGATACGGATATTCATCTGGGCGCATTGGTTTATCAACTTTACGATCTGGTCGGAACTGTTGAGGAAGCTGTTCATGAGGGCCGCCATGAACTCCACCGGATAATGAGACTTGAGCCAGGCGGTCTGGTATGCGATCATGGCGTAGGCTGCGCTGTGGGACTTGTTGAAGCCGTACTCGGCGAATTTGGCCATGAGGTCGAAAATGTGGTTGGCTTTTGCCGAACCGATGCCGTTTTCCATAGCGCCCTTGACGAACCGGTCTCTTTGGGCGTTCATCAAGGCGCCGATTTTTTTTCCCATGGCCCTTCGCAGAATATCGGCTTCCCCCAAAGAATAGTTGGCGAGGGCGCTGGCAATTTTAATCACCTGTTCCTGGTAGAGGATAACCCCGTAGGTCGATTCCAGTATGGGTTCCAGGACGTCGAGATCGTAGACGACCTGCCCCCCGTGTTTGCCCTGTATATAGTTTTCCACCATCCCGCTTTCCAGCGGGCCGGGGCGGTAGAGGGCCACCAGCGCCACTATGTCGGAAAACTTCTCCGGACGCAGCCTTACCATAATATCCCGCATCCCGGAACTCTCCAACTGGAACACGCCCGTGGTGTCGGCGCGGCTGAGCAGGGCGTAGGTGTCCGGATCGTCCAGCGGGAGGTCTTCGATGTTAATCTGCGTTCCATGATTTTCCGCTATCAGTTTGACCGCATCGCTGATTACAGTGAGGTTTCGCAAGCCAAGGAAGTCAAACTTTATAAGCCCCGCCTTTTCCACGTATTTCATTGGATACTGGGTGACGATTTCGCCTTCCTGACCGAGGTACAGGGGCATGTATTCGACAATGGGTTTGTCGGATATAACCACTCCGGCTGCGTGGGTGGAGGCATGGCGAGTGAGCCCTTCGAGGGCCAGCGCGATTTCGAACAGGCCCTTTATCTGGGGGTTTTCCGACTGCATCTCGGTGAGCCGGGGCTCGACAGCCAGGGCCCTGTTGAGGTCCATTCCAAGGGTGGGCGGGATGAGCTTGGCGATACGGTCCACGTCGTTGTAAGGCATGGCGAGCGCCCGGCCCACGTCCCGGATGACCGCGCGCGCCTGCATAGTGCCGAATGTTGCGATCTGCGCCACCCGGTCCTTGCCGTATTTGTTGGCGACGTATTCAAGCACTCTATCGCGGCCGTTCACGCAAAAGTCCACGTCGATATCGGGCAAGCTGATGCGCTCGAGGTTGAGGAAACGTTCAAAAATAAGGCCGTGCTCGATCGGGTCGAGATCGGTTATGCGCATAACATATGCTATAAGGCTCCCTGCGGCGGAGCCTCGGCCCGGACCGACCGGGATCCCGTTCTTTTTGGCGTAGTTAATGAAGTCGGCCACGATCAGGAAGTAGGCGGCAAATCCCATCTGCTTTATGACGCCGATTTCATAGTCAAGTCTCTGCCGGTATTCCCGGAGCTGCTCCTCGCCAAAGGAGGGGCGCTTGCGCCTTATGGCCTCCATCCGCAACTTGAAGCCTTCCCGCGCCTCACGCTCGAACCTGTCCTCCAGGCTTTCGCCTTGCTCAAGCGGAAATACCGGGAAGTGATAATTGCCGATATCCAGTTGCAGGTCGCATTTCTCAGCGATCTCCACAGTATTTTTGAGCGCATCGGGAACGTGGGCGAATTCTTTGGCCATCTCTTCGGGGGATTTGAAGTAGAGCTGGTCGGTCTGGAACTTGAGCCTTTTTTCATCCAAAATCGTTTTGCCCGTTTGAATGCACAACAGGATCTCGTGGGCGCGGGCGTCGCTTTTGCGCAGATAATGACAGTCGTTTGTAGCAACAAGCGGAAGGGAGAGTTCGCGAGCCAGGCGCACCAGCCCTTCGTTTACCATGGCCTGTTCCCGTATTCCGTTTACCTGAATTTCCAAATAGAAATTCCCCGGCTCAAATATTTGCGAGTATTCCAGGGCCGTCCTTTTTGCATTCTCGAACTGATTTCTGATCAGAAGGGAAGAAATCTCCCCTTTGAGGCAGCCCGAAAGGCCT
>DASPQK010000252.1:0-9462 GCA_035624985.1 Syntrophobacteraceae bacterium
CAGTTCAGCGATCAAAGTGCGAGCCGCAAACTACACTCCATTTTAAGAAGTCTTGCTCGGCTCCACGTATCACTGGCCACTTTCCACAAACTACAAAATGGTACGGATTAGCCGGTCAATGCTGTTAATACAGGGAAATTCACTCTTCGAATCCCCCAACAAGTTGATTTAGTTGGCCTTTTCCGGTTTTGGCCGCTGAAATAACAGCGGGTAACAGCGATCGGGTGTCGGGTGTCGGAGGTGGAATGACCTTGCGCTCCACGGAAATCCGACATCCGATATCCGACCTCTGTCTGCGGCTGTTTTACAGGTTTTACCGGCCGTGTTTCCTGTAAATACAGGCGAAATGCAGGCTCTCACCGAGCAGTCAAGAGTCAAATTGGTCTTGGATATGTGTTTTTCAAGGAGCATTCTTTCGCGCCCAATCCGTAAGCCCCGCGAGAACCCTTGAGGCGCCCGGCGGTGCAAATTTCAGGCAACATTATACTTCACAACCAGAAGTGTAGTCAAGAAAAAAATGAAGCAAACCTTAAAATTTGGAAGGCAACCGCATATTTTAGTTTGTTTACTTTCGTTTAGCCTTGAAAGCAAGGCCAAATGGTGGTTTTATTATTGCCCTGAGAGCGGCGGTTCGAGCGCCGCCTCGAACCATATTCATCTGTTTGCGCCGGGTCGCGCGGGGAATGGGAAATCATTGAAACATTCCAGATAGACAACCTCCATATAACTCTCGATAAAGAAGGGGCCCGCGCCTATTCGAAGGTGAGCTTTCCCCTGCGCTACGGCCGCTACGCGGAAATAAAGAGCCCCGAACATGTCTTTCAGTTTAACCTCAATGGGGAATTAAAATTCATCAACGGCACGGGCAACAGCTGGCCGAACCGTTCCGAGTGGCTCAAGAGGACCATTACCGATGACTGGGTATATTATTCAGCAGGCGGTTACGACGGTCCTTTTGATTGCTTTGGCGAATATTATCTGCCGTGTTTGAGATACCCGACCAACAATATCAATTCGCACGACCCTTTCAAGGACGAGGCCGTAATATCCGCAATTACAGCCTGGGACCTGTTGCATAAGAAGTTAACACAATTGAATTCAGGTTCTCTTCCACCAAGGATCAGGGAATTTCTTAATCTGGTAATATTAAATTCACCGGATGAACTCCGTAAGAGATCGGGCAGGATACACGAGATAATCGGCGACGATATACCAGTTCTTCCTCCTGATGCCAGGCACGTGGATTATGATATAATTCCAGTAATTATAGCAGACGGGTGTCTGTACAAATGCAGTTTTTGCAGTGTGAAATCGCGTTTTTCTTTTAAAGAGCGTTCGCGGGAAGATATAAAACGACAGATCAGAGAGCTTAAATACTTTTACGGCAGCGATATATCGAACTACAATTCCGTGTTCCTGGGGCAGCATGATTGCCTCAATGCTTCGGTCGATCTGGTTGAATTTGCCGGACACTATACCTTTGACGCCCTGGGTCTTGGCAATTCGAATATTGCAGGCCCCACTCTCTTTATGTTCGGCAGCGCAGATTCGATAATAAAATCGGATCATGCGGCCTTCGAGCGAATCGACAAGCTCCCTTTTATGACATATATCAATGTAGGGCTTGAATCCGCAAATCAGGAGACTCTGGACAGACTGGGGAAAGGCATCCCCGGGCAAGCGGTTGAAAGGGCCTTCGCTAAGATCGTCGAGATCAACAGAAAATATGAACACATCGAGATCACTTCAAACTTTGTCCTGGGACCCGATCTTCCGGACGGCCACATCAATTCGCTTTTGAGGTTAATGGAAAGGCATTTCGATCGCCCTTACCCTAAAGGGACGATTTATTTTTCTCCCATGATAAATGCTGAAAACACAGGATGGAAACGGCGCGTCAAAAGGGAATTCTATAACCTGAAGATAAGAGTACCTGTGCCGTCTTTCTTATACCTGATTCAGAGGATGTAGCTATCCTTTCTGAGGGCTTTACGGATGCTTTTGGCCAGTGTTTCCAGGACATAAGGCTTTGCGATAAGATCGCTGATCCCTTCGGCCCTGGCCTGCGCGGCATCGATCTGATCGCTGAATCCGGTGCACAACACAATCGGGAGATCAGCGCGGATCTCTATAAGGTGTCTTGCGAGCGACCTGCCCGTAAGCTCGGGCATGGTCAAATCGGTAACTACGAGGTCGAATCGGTCGGGCGCGGCGCGAAAGATTTCCAGGGCCTCACGGCTGCTGGTCACGGCGGTAACCCGATAGCCCAGAGACTCCAGCATTTCATTTCCCAAAGCCGCCAGTTCTTTCTCATCGTCAACAAAGAGTATGTGCTCCCCGCCAGCCAGCAGAGACCGCCCGGCATCTTCCTTTTGCACGGGGACCGGGACCACGACCCTTGGCAGAAAAATGTGAAAAGTGGTTCCCTTACCTAGTTCGCTATTGACGGTAATCTTTCCTTTATGGCTCTTGACGATTCCCTGGACCACCGAAAGCCCGAGTCCGGTGCCTTCCCCCAGGGCTTTTGTCGTAAAATAGGGGTCAAAAATCCGTTCCATTACAGCCGCATTCATGCCCGTGCCCGTGTCGCTCACGGCAATATATATGTGGGGGCCCGGGTTCAGGTCCGGGAACATCGTGTCCAGCGACGCATCCTTTATTTCCGATATCCTTATGCTGAGTGTTCCGCCTTCGGCTCGCATTGCATGGGCCGCGTTGGCGCTCAAATTCATCAGCACCTGATGGATCTGTGTGGGATTGGCCAGAACTGTTGCGTTCTCAGGACTAATTTCCAGATCGTGTTCGATCCGGATATTTGAGGGCAGCGAAGCGCGCAGCAGGCTGAGCACTTCCCTGACAATGGGACCAATTTGCATGGGTTTGCGGTCCTGCTCTCCGTGCCGGCTGAAAGCAAGGATTTGCTTCACAACGTCTGTGGCCCGATGAGCAGCTTTCAGCACCTGCTCCAGGTTGCCGCGCAGCGGACTGTTTTCCGGCATCTTAAACAGGCTCAGTTCGGTAAAACCCATGATGACGCCGAGGATATTGTTAAAATCATGAGCTATGCCCCCTGCCAGTTGGCCGATCGCCTCCATTTTCCGCGCATGCTGAAGCTCTCTTTCAAGTTGCGCCTCGCGGGTGATGTCCCGGTGAATGCTGACATAATTTATAATCGCTCCTGACTTGTCTCGAACCGGCGAACCTGTCGTCTCAGCTTCGTAGACCGTGCCGTCCTTCTTTTTGCAAACTAGACGTCCGGCCCACTCACTGCCGCCTGACAGACTTTCCCGCAGGTTTTGGTAAAAGTCTGCATCATGCCTGTCGCTTTTGAGAACACCGAGGGGCAGGCCGATGATTTCGTCCCTTCCATACCCTGTGAGGCGTTCAAAAGCCGGGTTGGCGTATTGAATGACCCAGTTCGCGTCGGTGATTATTATGCCTTCGGCAACCTGCTCGATGGCCGTCTGCAGGCGGACCCGCTCTTCTTCGGCCAGTTTGCGTTCAGTGATATCGCGAATTACTCCGTCGAACCCGGTAAAATTCCCTTCGCCGTCCTTTCGAAGAACGCTCGAGACCGACGCAAAAACAGCTGCGCCGTCATCTTTGCGAAGAACAATCTCATAATCCTCCACGAATCCGTCTCGGTTGAGCCGTTCAATAAATTCAGCACGTTCCTCGGGATGCATCCAAAAGCTCACCACATGCCTGCCCAGGGCTTTGTCCGGGGACATGTCCAGAATCCTGAGCGCTGAGGGACTGACCATCGTAACTATGCCGTCCTTATCGGTGCGGTAGAAAATGTCGTGCATATTTTCCACAATGCTGCGGTAACGCGATTCGCTGTCCCGGAGCATTCGCTGCGTCTGTCTGATTGCAGTGACGTCACGGATGGTCTCGATGGCACCAATGATATTACCTGCACTGTCGTAGAGGGGCCGGGCCTTGCCCGCGATGACTCTATTGCGCCCGTTAAACGGCGCCCTCGTTTCGGCCAAAATGCTATCTCCCTCCTCCCTCGTATGGGAAAAATCCGGCGTTTGGCGCACACGCTCGCGCTCTTCGTGAGGCATAATGGCCAGATCGATCAGAAGGCGTCTTCGAGTACCGAATATGGGCATTGAGTATTCAAGGTCTCCTTTTCCCATGATATCTTCAGCCTTCCAACCCGTCAAATCTTCCATGGCCTTGCTCCAAGCTATAACTTTACCGCTCATGTCGATTGCAAAAGTCGGGTCCGGAAGGAAATCAAAAATTTGCAAAAGCCGCTGTTGCGATTCTTTTAGAGCGCTTTCAACCCGCTCGCGTTCGGAAATTTCGAATACCAGGGCGGCGTTGGAAGTCGTCAGCTCGACCGTTCGCTCCTGCACGCGCTGCTCCATTTGCGAATAAGCCTCTTCCAGCGCCTCTTTTTTCTTCTCCAAAGTGGACGCCATATTGTCAAAGGCCTCCGCCAGACGACCGAGTTCATCATCGGTGTGAGGCAGGTTCGTCCTTACGCCCGGCCGACCCTCCTCCATGCGCTTTACGGCCGTAACCAGGTCTTTGATGGGCCTTGCAATGAGCGAATTTGCAAAAAACCAGGTTACAAACAAGCCAATAAGGCCCACCGTCATGAGTATCAGGAGGTTTTCCACTATCCTGAGGGCTGCCTGATGTATTATAGGGTCTTTTGGGACGCCCGCTGTCATATAGAGATCAGGGACCTCACCTCCATTGAGCCGCCACTGCTTATAGGCATAAATTCGTCTTACCCCGTCCTGGTCTTTCCATTCGCTAATCCCCTGCCCGGATTTTCCCGAGATGACACGGTAAAAATCATCGGCAACCGGTTTGCCCCGAGCGATCTCTGCCTGAGCGGAAAAGCGGAACAAACACACGCCATTGTGGTCAGTGATAGCTGCAACGCCATCCCCGGGCAAATTCATCCTCGACAGGAAAGCGGAATACTCGTTCAGTTTGAAGCCCGCTATGATGACAGCGAGCAGTTCTTTGTGCGGACCCAGGACGGGGCAGGCGAAAGCGATGGCCTGTAGATTGCTGACCCTGCCCACCATAAATTCTCCAACCGAAAAGTCCAAGGTCCTGAGCGTATCCTGGAAGTACTTGCGGTCCGACACATCGATGACATCGGGAGAAAAAGGAGAGGAGGCAAAGACTTTTCCATCCGGCCCCGCCACCCCGATAAAGGAGTAGAATGGATGGCCATCCACTATTTTGTCAAAAAGAGTGTTGCACGCAGCGGCATCCAGGCTTTGGACCGCAGGGGACCGGGCAAATGAGCTGAGAAGGGATTGGGTCCAACTGGCAATTCGATCCTGCTGGACGGCCATGCTTTCGACCAGAGAGGTTAAATCCCTTTGGGCTTTTAGGACCGAATTACCGGCTTCTTTCAAGCCGATGGAAATCACCATGGCTCCCGCCGAGGCGACGACAAAGATCACCAGCAAGAGCAGTTTTTTCCGGATCTGCAATGAAGCCAATCGGCCTGGTCGTGACATGCCGACTCCTTCGGTCCAATTTAATATATATGTATATATTCGGCTATCCCGTTTCGATCAACAACCCGTTTTTATCATCACCAAGAAGGGAGCGGGGACGCGCTGTGACGCGGGATGAGAGATCAACCGGGCGGGCAGCACGTCGTATCGCAGCTGCAAAAGCATTTAGTACAAATGAAGGGCCTGTAGGCCGCATATGCCGAGCCGGGTTGTGCGGTGTGAAAAGGGCGTGGGGTCAATACTCAGCAGGCAACCCTGCCAGTTGTTCGAGAGTAAATACGGGACCATCCCTGCAAACATATTCGGTCCCTATGTTGCACCGCCCGCAAATGCCAACGCCGCATTTCATGCCCATCTCGAGGCTCGTTATGATGCGATCGGGCGGAAATCCCAGATCGGAGAGCACGGGCAGGGTGAACTTGATCATTATCGGCGGGCCGCAAATGAGCGCATATGCGTTTTCCGCGCGCGGCGGCTTTTCCGGTTGTTTACGTTCCAATGCAGCAGCCAGGCCATCTTCTACGAAACGCTGCTTTAGGTGTTCGATTGTGCGGGGCGTAACGCCCATAGCCTCGGCGACATCTGCCACAGTCCAGGCAGGCCCCTGCGGCCCTGCATCACACAGGAGTAAAGCGCGTGCGTAAAGAAACCGTTTCGCACTGGTCTTACCTCTCTTCAAGGCATCGAGTTGCTGACGTTCTTCCTCTCTCAACGTCACACGGTATCGCGGCTTCATGGCAAATCCCTCCTCCTTTTGGAATTTGCCCTGATTATATCGCATTATACGAAAAAAACAATGTTACATGGCCCTAGTCTCTCCCATTCAGAGTTTCATGCGGGAGGTTATTCAGCACTTTTTCCATTTTCTCTATATCATAAGGAATGTCCAGAGCCGCCAGGAACCCATGCTTTCTAAATTCCAAAACTACCGGATCGTCTGAATTTCCGGATGACACAATCGCCCTGACGTATGGATCTGTTGCAAGCAGTTCGCTCATGGCTTCCCTGCCCCCGATGCCCCCAGGCACGTATAAATCCAATACGATGGCATAAAAAGCGGCGCCCTTTTCTTTCACTGCTTTATAGATATCAACGGCCTCCCTGCCATCCTTAGCGTATTGGACTTCGTATCCCAGATAATTGAGGACAATTCCTGTTGCATTGCGAACCGTATCATCATCATCCATTACCAGGATTGTTCCCGCTTTTGGATCAACCCGATCAGTTTTAACCTTTTTAATAGAGTCTTCCCGGGGGCACGCAGGCAAATACACAAAAAAGGTCGAACCCACACCCAGTTCGGAATCAACTCCTATAAATCCATGATGTCTATTAACGATTGAGTAACAAATAGCAAGTCCCAGACCTTTGCCTCTTGCGGTCGGCAGGGGGTTGGTCGCAAAATAAGGGTCGAATATTTTCTGCAAATTCTCCTGCGGAATGCCCCTGCCATGGTCCTTTACAGACCATTTGACGTATTTACCTTCTTTCAGTGGGACACCGGAACCTGCACTTATATCCACATTTTCAGCACTAATTGTTATAGTACCATAATCGGACATAGCTTCACGAGCATTCACGACCAGGTTATGAATTACCTGACGAATCTGTACATCATCCATTTCAATAAGCCACAGGTCATCAGGCAGAGAGAATTTACAGACGACATTGGAACTCGATAAAGACAAATTAACAGAATCCATTAGCAATTGTGAAATGGAACCAATTTTTTTTATTGGTTCTCCTCCTTTTGCAAATGTGACCAGGCGGTGGGCTAATTCCTTCGCTTGAAGCGCCGCCTGTTCCGCCATCTCCAGCCCTTCTCCTCCAGGCCCGTTTTGTTCGTCGCCAAGACTCAATCTGGCGGCAAATATATTGTGCAGCATAATAGACAGCAGATTATTGAAATCATGTGCAATGCCATCAGCAAGAATCCCGAGGGATTCGAGTTTCCTGGCCATGATAAGCTGTTCTTCGGCTCTTTTCCGCTCCGTAATATCCTCGAAGGTCTCCACCGCACCGACCAGGTTTCCATCAGAATCCCTGATCAAGGCTGCGGTAAAACGGAGCCATTTCCCTCCATATTGCATTTCCGGGAAAAAGTCCGTTGCCTCGTATGCCTCTTCGAGCAAGCTTGATTTGGTATATTTATTTAAATACCATTGAGGAATAGCATCCAGCGCCTGGTCCACCAACAGGTCCGCCAAAGCCGGGCGCTTCTCTCTATAGAAGGATCTGTAGGTGTCGGTTGTGCCGATAACCTCTCCGGCCTTGACCCCACTGAGTTCCTCGAGGGCCTTGTTCCAGTATATGATTTTGTGGTCTTTCCCGATAACGAAGGTAGGGATGGGAGAACCCTGAATTACACTCTGCAGCCTCATTTCACTATTCTTAAGAGCCAGTTCGTTAAGTTTACGCTCTGAGACATCCTCGAGTGTTTCTATTGCACCGACCAGTTCCCCGCGAGAATCCCTGATAACAGCAGCGGTAAAACGAATCCATTTGCCACTCTCTGCCAGTTCCGGGAAAAAGCCCGTTGCTTCGTATGCCTCATCGATCAATGGGGATTTGATGTACTTATTAGAATACCATTGAGGAATTTTATCCAGCGTCTGATCGACCAACAGGTCAGCCATACAGGGCCTCTCGCTGTTGTAGAATGCCCTCCAGTGGCGTGTCGTACCGATGATTTCACCGGCTTTAATCCGTGTAAGCTGCTCCAGCGCCGTGTTCCAAGATAATACTTTATGGTCCTTGCCGATAACAAATGATGGGATGGGGGAACCTTGGATTACATTATATAATCGCATCTCACTTTCTATCAGCTTTTCTTCCATCTGTTTTCGGACGCTAATGTCCTTTGCAACTACCGTTACAGCTACTGTAGTCGTTTCGCTGGGATTTTTGACTGGGCTTAAGGTTCGAAGAAAATAGCGGTTGTCTCTTTCACTTCTATATTCATACTGGATAGATGTGCCTGAATCAAACACAAGCCCTGCGAGATGCATAAATTCACGTGTGTCTTCTTCCGAATGGAACTCGCGATACGATTTGCCTGTTATCTTGTCTTGTGGAAAACCAAGCCGTGACGCCTGCGTGTCGTTCATCAATATATAATTAAGATTCCTGTCCACCATATATATGAGATCTCCAGTGTTGGCCAGGGAGCGGTATTTTTCCTCATATTCACTAAGGACGCCTTCTGATTTTATGACTGCAGAAAAAAGATATCTAATAAATAGGACGCCTGCCAACATAACAGCAGATATAATAAGGTCTATCCAATTGTTAAGTTGATGTATTTCATGTATAGTTACAACGGAAAAGAGGGATAACTTATCTATAGCGCGGCCAATACCCGTTAGAATGATTAAAATTCCTATTAAAATCCATACGACTCTGGATTTTGTAACTCGGATAATGCTGATGACCAGAACCGCTGTAATTATTTGTAGCAAAAGAGAGATGAATAAGACTATCTCACTCATCACAGGACTCCGTCTTTCCACTCCGGCTCACTACTGTCCGGTTAATTGTTGAATAAAGTCAGCTGATTGATGGCCGCAGCCGACTCCGGAAATTGCTTGAGAGCATTTGCAACTGCAAACGAGAGGCAGAGACCGATGGTCGTGGAGTTGAAGGCATACAGCGGTTGCTTCAGCTCAACAGCGACCGGCTCATCCCGGCAAAGCTCTTGAGCGATGCCAATCAAAACGCGGCCGAAGTCCTCGAAAATCCGGCAATCACGACGCTCGTTAGCATCGGCCAGTGTCTTTCGGGAAACCGCCCCACGAAATCCAATGCGGTACAGTTTGTCCCGTTGAGAATTCAGGCATGTTTCAATATCCCGAAGACTTTCGGCCCCGAGATCCGGCATAGGCCAAACAAAGGAACTGATCGAACGTGGTAAAGGTTTTGACCCTATGCTCTCCCCGATATCGGCGAACACAAAGATTGAAATCGT
>DASPQK010000253.1:0-4449 GCA_035624985.1 Syntrophobacteraceae bacterium
CGCCGGCGCTTGTGGACACGACACCGCTGCAAAGCAGTCTGGCTGCAATCCGGCCTCTTGAGTTTCATCAGGTCCGGCGCACGTGGGAGGAGCATGTTTTCGACAGTTTGCTCGACCGTTATCACTACCTTGCGTACACACAACAGGTCGGGGAGCATCTGAAGTATCTGGTCTATGCTCTGGGGCGTCCGATTGCCTGTCTGGCCTGGTCATCGGCCCCGCGTCATCTTGGCCCCGGGACCGTTTCATCGGATGGTCTCCGGAAGCCCGGCGCAAGAACATCCGCTTTCTTGCCTATAATACCCGCTATCTGATCTTGCCTTTTGTCGCTGTGGAACATCTTGCTTCCCACATTCTCGGACACATGGCCCGCCTTCTCCCCGAAGATTGGAATCGTGTTTATGGCCACCCGGTTTATTATCTGGAAACCTTTGTGGATCCTGGAAGGTTTCGGGGTACCTGCTATCGTGCGGCCAACTGGAAGGTGCTCGGCCTGACGACCGGACGGGGTAAGGATGCTCCGACCAAAAAGCCCAACCGCCCGCTGAAGGAAGTGCTCGGATATCCGTTAACAAAAGACTTCCGTACCCGACTGTGTGGGGTATGATCCAGTGGACATCCATCGGGTCGACCTTGATATGAAAGAGCTCCAGGGATACCTCGAACAGGCACGTTCGGTTCTGGGTGAAGACGCCTACACGAAACTGACGGCAGCGCTGCAGACGCTGGCGTACCTGACGGATCTAGTCGGGGACAAGGACACGACGATCCATCGCTTGCAGCAAATCCTTTTTGGAGCAAGCACTGAGAAGATAAGCAATGTGCTCGAAAACCCAACGGAGGCCGTTGCCAGCTCAGGCGAAAAGCATGCCGACCAGGGCAACAAGGAAAATAAAGCCAAAGGCCATGGCCGAAACGGTGCTCAACGTTACACTGGAGCGCAAAAGGTCACGGTCGCCCATGAATCGCTAAAACCGGGGGATCACTGTCCGCTCTGCCTGAAAGGCAAGGTCTACGTCCAAAAGATTCCGTCTTACATTGTGCGGCTTGTCGGCCGATCCCCCATCGGCGCTACCGTTTATGCGATGGAGAGCCTCCGGTGCAATCTGTGCCTGGAGGTCTTTACCGCCGCTCCGCCCGAAGGCGTAGGGCCGGAAAAATACGACCCTACTGCCGGAGCCATGATCGCGCTCTTAAAATACGGCAGTGGCTTTCCCTTCAATCGACTCGAACGTCTGCAGGGGAATCTCGGCATCCCGCTGCCGGCTTCTACTCAGTGGGGAATAGTTCTGGAGATCTTCCAAGTGATTTATCCCGCCTACACGGAATTGATCCGACAGGCGGCGCAGGGAGAGGTGCTTTACAACGACGACACGACCATGAGAATCCTGGCTCTGATGGGAAAAAACGCCCAAAAGCTGCTGGCGGAATCCCATGACAGCTCGAAGCTGAACTCGGAACGGACTGGGATTTTCACGTCGGGAATCGTCTCTACGAGAGAGGGACGGGAAATCGCCCTCTTCTTTACCGGTCGAAAATACGCCGGCGAAAACCTCGCTGATGTGTTGAGGCAGCGAGCATCCGACCTCGGCCCTCCCATTCAAATGTGCGACGGATTACTGTCCCGCAATCTACCCAAGGAGTTCGCGGTCATCCTTTCCAATTGCACCGCGCACGCGAGGCGCGGTTTCGTCGATGTCGCCACGAGGTTTCCTGACGAATGCCGGTACGTGCTCGAGACCCTCCGTGACGTGTACAAGAATGATGCGCTGGCAAAGAAGAACGGGATGTTGCCCGAAGAACGTCTGGCCTTCCACAAGGCTCAAAGCGGCCCGCTCATGGAGAGCCTCAAGAATTGGCTCGACGAGCAAATCGCCGAGAAAAAGGTGGAACCCAACTCTGGTCTCGGAGAAGCCATCTCCTATATGAAAAACCATTGGACGAAACTCGTCCTGTTTCTCCATGTAGCCGGGGCACCACTCGACAACACGATCTGTGAAAGAGCCTTAAAGAAGGCCATCTTGCATCGGAAGGGATCTCTCTTCTATAAGACCCAGAAAGGAGCCGATGTCGGCGACCTCTTTATGAGCCTCATCTACACCTGCGAGCGTTGCCGCGCAGATCCCTTCGACTACCTGGTGGAACTGCAAAAACACGCTACCGAGCTGACCCAAAGCCCAGGGGCATGGATGCCGTGGAATTACCGGGAGACTTTGGAAGGTAGCCGTGCGTCCCCCAACTCCTGATTAGTCTCAGTCAACGTATCGTGGAATCCAGCAGCAACGCGGGAATGGCCCGGCGGATCCCAGAGAGGCAAAATGTCTGCCCAGCTTTTTTACGGTGTTACGCTGCCTTGCCGCAAGGACACGCACTGCATTGCACTAGGACTGGCTTGCTCAGACGATCATAGGCCTGCAAAGCCAATTTGCGCACGATCAAGACCACGCTTTTGATAAAACTCGATGAGGGTGGAGGCACCCAAGTTGAGGACGGCTACTGATGATAGCCGCCAGTTCCTTTTCTGAATGTCCTGATACGATGCAAGAAAGTCGAGTCGGTCAGAGACGGACGTCGGGTGCGCATCCGCAAAGGTGTGGATGGGGAGACTCTGCGCGCTGTTCTCGCAGCTGTGGAAGGGCCTGTTATAATCCTTTGGAGAAGGGGGAAGGTCTAACTCCCCAGTCTATCCGGAACTTTTAAGGCGCCGTCGTAAAAGGACCCCATACGGGACCTTTACCATCGCTAAAGGGAGACGCCGATTCCTCCCGGTCAATTGCGAGATATTCGGGCGGCTTCACCAGGTCGAAGATTAACGCCTTCTGCTCGCACCCGATAACGCAGAGCCCGCACCCCATGCACTTTTCTTCGTTCAAAGACGCCTTGAGTCTTTTCGAACCGGGGACTTTTGCCATCTCGATAGCGCCGAAGAAACAGCGGTCAACACACGTCTGACAGCCCTTACAGGATTCGCTATTCACTCTGGCCCGGTAACGGCTCGGGTTCCGCAGTTGATGGGCCACTTCGTTCCGTATCGTTGCTCCCATCACGTTGCAGCAATCATCGCAGCAGTGGCAGAGTACCCCTCCGTTCTCCTTCCTTATCCCTCCGCTCTTGAGAAGCCCTGCCCGTTCAGCTTCGTCAGAAATAGCGATAGCCTCCTCTACGGATACCACTTTCAGGCTGGATGACTGGTTGAGGTTAAATTCCGCGTATTTGCCGAACTCGAAGCAATTGAGCGTCGGCCTGTCGCACTTATGAGCCCGTATACGGCAGTCGCAATCGCTGACTGCTATAACCTCCTGACTCCCCTTCATGCGCAGCAGCGCATGTACATCTTCTTCCGGCAGAATTTCCTCCGGCTTGATGTTTGGGTTGGAGTCAAGAGCCAACCGGGCCGGGATTATCCTGGTCATTATTCCGCTCACCGGGATCTGTTTAGCCACTTTTATACTGCGCGTTATCATCTGCTTCTCTACTTCAGGCATGAAATCATCCCAGGCTTTCCAGAACCCTTCCGGGATATCTTCCTTTTTGGCTTTGGCGATACGCGCAAAAAAGCCGTGCATAGCGATATGAAACAGGTACTTATCGTGTTTATGGAACAGCAGCCTTCTGCGTTTAAGTTCTGCCAGTTTTTCAGAGAGGACTTTCTCGTCTACTTTCAGCCTTTTCGCTACCTCCGAACAGGTAGCAGGTTTGAGGAACTCGAGCAAAAGCTTTCCTTCTTCAGGCTTAAAGAGCACTTTCAAGTACTTGATGAGATTTTTGGACCCCGGGAATTCGAATGTCTCTGCTATCTTTTCGTATATATCATTGCTCGCCATTGTATGCCCCTCTCTATTTGATCTTTCCAATCGCGGTTGAGATCCAAAAGAACTCCTAAGTGTACCTGATTATAATTCTTCTCAAATAAGAAAAATAAACAAGCCAGTTATCGGCATAAAACAAAAACCGCACTTTAACCTGCTATCCAGGAAGGATAGGAAGGATGGGCTGCCGATTTAGTCCTGTGGGTGGCGAATTGTTAATTAAAAAGCTCCACACCATTCGCTTCCAGGAGACTGGTTGTCAGCGCTTCCACTCATCATGGGCGGCCTTGATCGCGCCGGGGAAGGCGATGACGTCCGACGGGAACACCTCGATGAATAGGGCGTTCTTGCTTCGTCCCGCCCCCCCTTGGGGAGACATGCCGTTGCGAAGCATCCGGAGGAAGGACGACTCGGTGCACGGGATCGCGTTATGCATCAGCTCCACGAATCCGTTGCCTCGCCCGGCGCAGCCTGCGCCTTTGCCATACTTGCCGAACCAGACGTTGGTCTGCCAGGCCGTCGGAATGTTGTTGGCGCGCGCCAGATTCACGGTCCGCTGATCGGCCGGCAGCGTGTCCAGCAGGAAACAGTCCTGCACCGCCATGTGCCCGGGGAGCGTTTGCGCCGCCGTGCGCACCAG
>DASPQK010000254.1:0-6032 GCA_035624985.1 Syntrophobacteraceae bacterium
CCGGAAAAGGAGCCTGACTATCCGTTGGGGCTTCATCAAAACGCTGTCCTGAGGTTCGATCCTACCGACTTTATCCTGGCCGCCGGGAATTTCAAAATCGATCTTCCGCCCGGTGATATATCGGTTATGGCCGTCGGTGAATTTAGCTGCCTTGGGGTTTCTTTCCATCGTTTTTATCTGCAAGACTTAAAGGAGGCGGAATGGGTCCTGGAGGCGGCGCGTTCGATTCGGCAGACCCCCGTGCGCGATGGGCCGGTCCCTGGCCGGGAGGCGGGCGGAAGTAAGCATGAAGTTGAATTGATTCTTTTCCAGACAATAGATGAAGTCTATCCCGACGACTGGGATTTTTGGCTGAACGAACGCACCGGTCTAATCGGGTACAAAGATTTCCACACGCCCGACCAAATCGAATATTACCGGGTCTATCCAAATCCCGGCCCGGACTGGTCGAGTCCCATTGAATTCGAGGAGTCCGTCAGGGGCTGCGGGGAGAACTTCCTGATAAGCCATGCCATGATGCTTTACAGTCGAGCGATAGATACGGCGGCGGGTGGAGAGTTGACGGAGTATCTCATGGTTTCAAGGGAGGAAGATGAGGAGGGCGTGCTGGTGCGGATAATGGCCGGCGTGCCTCTCAGCCCGATGTCGCTTACGGTCTTGTAAGAACGCTGAATAGTGAGTGGAAAAAGCGCTCCAGGGAAAAATAGTTACAAGTGGAAGGAGTCTTAGATGAGCTTTCTGGGAAACCTGTTCAAAAAACATGCTGAAAACGCTGTGACCTCGGTTCAAAAATTTCTGGTGACCCTCGATCCGGAGACTGCAACCGAGGCGCAGATCGCCGAATTTTCGGACCAGCTGAAAAAGGCCAGCGAGGAGTTGGCTAAAGCACGGGACGAATACCGCAAAGATGAAAAAGCCGCCGAAGAAATCGAGGCGCTCTACGAGAACCGGTTGAAGGCGGCCACAATCCTGGAGCAGCAGGCTGCCGAGGCAGTCGACCAGGGGCAGAAAGATTCCATTTCGGCCAGTCTCGAAAAGCTCGTGACGATGCTTGAACAGATGAAGCCGGACGTCGAGCGGGAAAGACAGGACGCAGACGAAGCAAAAAAGATGATGGACGAACTGACTGCGTTTGTCGAAGAATCGGCCCAGGCCCTAAAAGAAGCCAGATCCAGGCTTGACCATGCGAAATCCGAAATGAGAAGGGCGGAGATCGAACAGGAAAGAGCTGAAAAACGGGCCAGGACCGCCGAAGTCCTGGCAGGCATCAGGAAGGGAAGCGGGACCTTTAACGTAGCCCTGGACGCCATGCAAAAGAAGGCCGAAGAGAGCCGGATAAAGGCCGATGCGGCGATGACCAGGTCAAGACTGCTCACCCCCACGGATGCCGAGAAGGAGGATGCGCATATATCGGCAGCCCTGGCAAAGGCATCCGGAGAAGGCGCCCCGGCAGGCGGAAGCGTTTCGGAGAGGTTGGCTGCGTTGAGAAAGAAATAATTTCGCCGCCTTTGGCCAGGCTGCGGGGCCGGTGTTTGCAAGCCGAAAATCGATTCACTGCCGGCTCTCCAAGCCCTGCCGCGAAGGTTTGAAAAGTTCAATCCATCCCCCGCAAGCCCGCCGTCAATCTACTGGTTGTTCAGCGCCGCCTGGAGTCTTGGAGGGACCGGCTTCATCTGATAGACGGGCGGGATTACCAGGTTGCCCAGTTGCAGCTGGAGGTCGGCCAGAATTTGCTGGAGCTGAGGTTGCACATCGCTTGTCGCCGAGGCCAGGGCCTGGGTCGTTTGGGCAATGGCTGCGGTAAGGGCTGCCTGGTTACTGAGGGCCGCCTGCCTCTGGGCGTCCTTGGCCTGTTGGATCGCCGCCTGCTCCTGCTCCCAGACCAGGAGTGTAAGCTGCTCGCCGGTTCTAGCCTGGTGGTCGGCGAAGCTTTCCGTGATTACACACACCCTCTGCGAGGGTGAGAGCGCGCTCTTATCGGCGTCCGTCATGCCCGCAAGCCTCGCCATGCGGGTCTTGTTGGTGTAGCGAACGTAGCCCAGAAAATACTGTACCTCCTTAACGATCATGGGCAGGCCGTCCTGGGAATCATACAGAAAATCGGGCGCCTCCTGGGCATGGGCCGAAATCTGGCTAACGTTGCCGGATTCATCGAATGCAAAAAGCTCGACCGCACCGTACGTGCTGCTATATTGCGCATACAGCCCGGCTACATCGGTCTGCGCAGTGGGCATGGCGCCGGAGCCAAAAAGGAGGGCCGCGCTTCCGCCGGTGCCCATGTCAGTCGTCCCGATGCCCACGTTTCCGCCAAAATGGTTGTTGGCGGTGTTGTTCTGGTAAATCCCCCACCTGTTTGCGGCCGTTCCTCCCGTAGCCGGCGGCGCCAGATAAATATCGTACATGTTGTTGATTGTCCCTGTGAGATAGTAAGGAGTGACGGACAGTCCATAAGCATTGGAGGTTACAGGAGGCTGGCCGGAGGTGTTGGAGTTGTAATGCCCATAGACGACCTGGGCGCCGGCAAGCGTGGCAAGAGTTCCGCCGTCATCGGCAGAAGTCCCGTTACAGTTGCGCAGGACCTGGGCCAATATTGCGCGGTCGTAACCGTTCTGGGTTACTGAGGTATTTATGGTGGGCACAGTTTCAAAGATCCCTGCATGGGAGTATTGGGTCTGGGTCGTCCCGTTCAAGGTGGTGTATGTAGGGTAAAGTATAGTGTAGATGCCGCTCAAGCTTGAACCGGGATTGGAAATCGATTCGTTCGCGTATAAGCCATAGGAGGAAGACGGTAGAGTTCCCCAGAAGCCCAGGCTGCCGACCCTGGCGTTCCCGGCGACATCCAGCAGCACCCCCGGACTGGGACTGGTTGTGTCAACGCCAAGCTGGCCCGTCACGATCAAATTTCCGGAGCCTGCATACAGCAAAGCAGCCCCCGCGCCAAAGGAAAAAACCAGCAAAACTATGATAGTCTTCTTCATCGTTTCCTCCTGCAAAAACCATTTATTGCAAATGCAAACTCAGTTCGAGATCAAGAAATTTTTCCACGTGACCGTCCCGGTGCTTATCGTCTGCAATCCGGAGATGGTGGTCATACCCGGATTGGCGCTGTAATCGGCCGTATATCCACCGTCGATGGTGACGGTTATGCTCTGGGATGCCGTAAAGTCTTCCGTAAGCGCGCCGCTCTGGACTTGCAGCGTATCCCCGCTCTGCGCTGCGGCATATGCCGCCCGGAGGCTCGAATAAGTCGCAGTGGTGCGTGCGTTCCGGACGGCGCTGAAGTCTGCGGACAGCGTGTGGTTTGCGGTAACATTCGTGAACGTATAGGTCGCCAACTGCCCAACGGGCGCCCCATCCACCTGGACGTTATAAATGGAAATTCCCCGGGGCGGAGTGATCGTGAATGCTTGGCTGCCGCCTTGATCGACCGTTGCCCAGGGGGGCTGATGACGCCGCCGCCGCTGACAAATGTCGTTATCAGCCAGTAAGGCTGTGCCAGAAAGGTTACCGTGATGGAATGAGAGGCCGTGACGTTGGTGAAGGTGTAGCTCGATACGGCCCCGACGGAGCTGCCGTCAACGTTTACGTTGCCAACATACCAGCCCTCGTTTGGGGTCATCGTAAACATCTGGCTGCCGCCGTAAACGAGGGTTGGGGGACTTGGGTCGACCGCGCCGCTGCCGATCACCCCGACGGTGATGGAGGGATTTGCGCACGGCCCAAACGCAGCCGAGATCGTATGATTGGCCGAGACGTTGATAAAGGTGTAACTTTCCAGGACTCCCAGGGAGTTGCCGTCAACCGTCACCGTCGAAACGCGGTAACCGGCCTCGGGTATCATGTCGAAACTATAACTGCCGCCGCCCATGACCTTTTGCGGACCTGAAGGTGAAATCATCCCGCCTGACCCCGCGCTGGCCGTGATAGTGTAAGACTGAGAGGCGCTCCCCGGGGTTTTGGACACCAGGTTTCCGTTTGCGTCATAGCGGTACTGGATCGAAGTCCCGTCGCCGAAATCGATTTCGTTCAGCTGGTTTCCGTAATAGTCGGATGCCTGGGCGGCTAGGGCTGAATTCGAAAATGCGCCCGTAATGCCTGCCGCAAGTATTAACAATATCGCAGCTATTTTGGTTGGAGTCATATTCCGGCCCTCGGCCCCGCGACGCGCGGGGCTAATGAAAAAGGCTTACCTTTATTTGTATCGATCCCGGATTCCTGATAGTCACATTCTCAATCTACGGCGCCCTGACAGGCGTCATTCTGTCGTCTTTTGCAGAACCCTATGCCTGCCGTCCGGCCCTGTTTACCCCGAAGCGCGCCCACCCCCATTCCTTCCGCTACAGCCATGCCTTAAAAGCGATTTTCCAAAAAACGGCCGCTCTCTATTGGAGGCAAAATATTTCGCCCCTATCTGGGCCTGTCAAACCTGCTACGAAGGGGCTAAGCGAAGCGGCTTAGTTCAACACGCATCATCAGACGCCAACCGAAGAAAAGCGACTTCCACGCCCAGGCCCGGTGACGGAAAGTCCGGAAGCCAACTAGCTGAGCTAATACCGAACACTTGTGAAGTAGTACAGCGAATATTTCATGGGCACAGGAAATCGGAGAACCCATGTTACCAGAACTGCGATTAGCAGCCAGCAATGATCCCCGAACAATGGGGTGATTCTAAAAACAATGTTCGTAATTAAGAGAGACAGAAATAAACCGGAGGCGATGGCAACTGCCAGGGCTACGTATTTGCTAACGCCAAACGCAGGACCAAGTATATTGGAAAATATCCACTTAATATTACCAAAGGAAGTCCACCCCGACCCGGAGATTTTCTGAATATCACCCATCGCCTTCGCAATCAGGTAATCGACCTTGCAATTTAGGAGGTAGTGAACTACCGTGAGCAGAGCAGTTCCTACTATCACTAATGTTATTCTTGTTGACATATTGGTCCATCCTTGTAGTCGATGCACATCATCTCAGTTGTTCTAAGATTTGGTTGGCGTTACGTAGACCTGGATTGCCAATGCCGAAGAACCATTGCGGAAAATCTAAATAATGGCTCAAGCTGTTGGTCGGAGTAACAGGGGCAATAATGTTGCCCAGCGTAGGATCATTATAAAACTTAATGTCTAATGCTGGGTTGACGCCCGGAATAGCCCCGGATTCACGAGCGGTCCCGTGGGTTGTGAAGGAGGCAGTCCAATCATCGGTAAAACTTGGGTTCCTCACCCCGGCAAATTGATCGTCCAGAGGATATACATTACCGGGACTTTGCGGAATGCCTAAGGCCTCAAGCCCTTTGCTAACGGCATCAGCTATCTTTTGAGCATTTGCAGCCTTTTGAGCCTCCTCAGACGACGCAGCCAGATCTCCTTTGTCCATATCTCGCATATTCGACTGGTAGTCCGCCGCCTGCGCTATATTCGAATTAATGGCTTTGTTCAGATAACCGCCGAGAACCCCTCCGGCAAGCGAACCGACAAAGCCCGCAGCAAAACTTTCCAATCCCTTTACGCCGCCTGTTCCACCTGCAATGGCTAAACCTACCGCAGCCGTTACGGGCCACGGGATGTCCGCAAGGAAGGCAGCCCCTCCGATGGCTCCTCCGATTGCGCCCATGAAAGCCCCTTGTATTACTCCAAGCAAGCAGGCCCCATGCATTGCGGCATCAGTAGCGCCGGCCACCATGCCTCCAAGCATCCCGGCAATCACCGGTCCTGCCACGCCCCACGTAAGAACGGTTACAATAGCGCCAAAGAGCGCGGCAAACAAATCCTCAAGAAAACTGAAGAAACCGAAACCGTTCGGATCGATAAACGCCAGCGGATTATTTCGAGCGTAAGCGTACCGATTCAAACTCTGCGGGTCTCCCGGACTCTGCACTATGCTGTCGGGAGTTATAAACCTCCCCTGCGCTGGATCGTAGTATCTTGCCCCAAAGTAGTAGAGGCCGGTTTCGGGGTCGAGTTCGTGGCCGGTAAACGTATACGGGATAATGGACCCGGAACTGTGATTCGGATCGAGATTTCCGTATG
>DASPQK010000255.1:0-12849 GCA_035624985.1 Syntrophobacteraceae bacterium
ATTTCTTCTCCGGGCTTTTCACCCTCCCGGACAACTCGTTTCATATTCAAGGAGGAACTTCCATCCCAAAGTCCCCTGGATAGTCGCACTGTTTTGCTATCACGGCGACGAAACAATACCTCTTCCTCAAGTGAGGTCTCCTGAAATGCCTTTGGATTCGATGAGAAGCCGAAGACCACGCCACAATCCGTCCAGTGATTCTGAAGGCTGATAAGAAGCGGTCTGATTCGCCGAGTGAGGAAATGTTCTCCATCCTGTGGCATCATAATTTCGAGGACCGTCTCCAGACCGGAGACAAGAATCGTGCGACCAGGAACGGGTGGAGCTGCAGGGATTTCTACTGACCAACTCATTGCCTCACGGAGGGAAACAACTGCTCCAGCAGATATCAATCCTCCAAGGCTCTTTTTATCAAACACTATACTGGAGCCTTTTCTCTGCCAAACTGAACTTGATGTCTCCTCCATTATAATACCTCCACGATCCAGTAGCTCGACAGGCCCATCAATTCAGCATTTTGAGAAGTCTAGACGCCATCCAGTCTGCCGTTTTCCCTATTGCCTGCTTATTCATCTTCCAGGCGTTCAAAGAAAGTCAATTGCCTGAATTCTGGTTTCCCCCTGCGGGTTCGCCAGTGTTCCACAAGTTGCGCGGCGGTGTTCGCAGCAATACGATTAGAGACGATTGGATCAACCTGCGCGACCCATTTCAGTATGTCGTCCACCGATCTTTTGATCTGGAAGTTCTGGTTGTTTAGCTCGGTTTCGATCTTGAGGCCCGAATTGGGGAAAGCGGCGCCAACCAGAAAATAAGCCTGATCCAGATCAGTTTTTATGACCTTTCGGTTGCGACCGCGCTCAGTGAAGTAGGCGAAGCGTTCGCGAACCGGTACAACATGGACTGTCTTACCTATCACTCGGACCCAGCCACGTGCCTCCAGATCTCCCTGAGAGATGCCGGTGCCGCGCAAGGTTTTGTGCAGTTCGTCACGATCCATTTCCGAGCGGTTCTTGAACAACCGAAGGAAAAGACGGCTTGCCGGTTCAGCACTATCGGGCGGGCGCAAATCTCCAATCTGTGAGGCTTCATCAAGCAGGTCATCCAGAAGCTGGTTGATCCCCAAAAGCGCGTCTCGCACGTTCAGTAACTGTCCATCGCCAGTGAAGACCTGTCCATAGTGCCGGGAATAGAATTCCAGTGCTTTGCCTCGCAGTATTACTCGCAGGTCCGACTCGGGCAGGCTCTTGCCGTGTGTATGCTCCAAGAGTTCCTTTAAACGAACTGTCTCGTCTTTTACCCATCGTCGCATTCGTGCCCAGCTAACAGGCTCAGCTTCCCTCAGGCGCTTACGGCAAACATGGATGATGTCGTATTCGATCTTCTTGGAGCCAAACTGACCGCTCTCGCCTTTGGATTCATCTCCAATAACGGGAAAGGTCTGCAACAACAGAAATCCAGCATTGAATAGGGCTTCTAAAACATCCACCCATGCCTGATCGTCGCTGTGGTGAAAGGTGAAGGCCATGATACCGCCATCTTTAAGGAGGCGCCCGGCCTCGGCCCAGCAGGCCGAAAGGGTCTGTCTATAAAAATCAGTAGAAGGCTGGGGCCGAAAAACAGGATTTTGATCCTTTTCCTTAAGCGCTCTGTCACCTGACAATTCTCGAATCTGCGCCAGATGCTTCGTTTCAACAAACGATGATTTTTCGTGATCCCCACGATCATCTGGGTGCTCTGCCGGATTGTCGATGGCCTCCATGTTGTGCGGTGTTCGTTCAGGACTGAAATACTTATGCTCTGACGTGCCCGCGGACCATTGCAGAAGGGGAATTCTCAGCCAGACGTAAAAGAAATCTGCAAGGTCCGCATAGTAGTAATTGTTGCCAAAAGGGGGATCTGTTATCACCAGATCAAATTTCGTTTGATGCAAAAAAGCGAGATCTGTTGACGAACCGCAGCAGACCTCAGTGCCAGGAATAACCGGGTCCTCAGTGGAAACAGTTATGGATTTTGTGGAAACAGCCTCGACAGCCTCTGCTCTTTCCCATGGGTTCTTGACCCATTTTAACGCACCCAGGCATTTATCTGATGACGACTGCCAGTTTCCACGCCCAAGTTTTGTAAAGACAGAGTTTTCAATAACGAGATGCTTCGGATTGTAGTTGCCCTCGGAGAAAAAAGGTTCCGGCGTATCGCGTTGTATATTCCATATTGAGAACATATTCTGGTTGCGCAAATATTGCTGGAAAACTCCCAATGCCTGTTCCCGCACATCCAGCGACCATTGGTCCTCCGCAGCTTCAGAGATTGATTTAAGCAGAAGAGAATGTACCAGCAGTTGACGCTCGTTAAAGAGCATCCACCAGTGGGTATACCCATGATCAGGCAATGGATTGCGTTCGTGGGTCATGTGAGAATACTGCATTTCCTGGAGAGGCCAGAATTCCTTCAGGTCGTTTTCGCGCCTTTCTTCCCATTCATGCAATGCCGCATTGAGGTGCCGAATATCGCCGATATCAAGCGCTTTGAAATAACGCCCATCATAATTATAGCCTTCAGTCTCACATTGAGGGCAATAGCACTGCAGGGCATACGCCGCTACTGGCCCTGTGTGAGCCGAAGAACGGACTGATTCCAGAGTGTTGTCTTCGCGACCGCATGAAGCACATATGAAATGGGCTTTGCGCGGCAATGTACCGACTCTAGTTTGAATTATGGTCCCATCAGCAAGAACTATTTCGCGAGGTAGTCCGTACTTCTTCCGATCCTTTTCCTCTGCAGCCTCATCCTCCCCGCCGAGTTCTTCTGCTGCATGGAATTCGTCGTCTTCATCCTCCGCAATTTCCTCTTCGGAAAGGCGGATTCTTCCCCTCACTTCAACCAGACCAAGAGCAGACAACCTACGCTCATACCAATGACTCGTACTTTCCACCGTTGCCCCAGCGTAACCACCTAACTCCCCTTCTGATTCGACGCCATTTGTGCCGAACAACCATTTGGGATTTATCAAGAGGTACATGAATACAGGGCGTTTTTCGATACCAAAATCTTTCTTTTTCAATGCAGCAATGCGTCCGGCCCTGGCATGGCGTTCAAGAATAGCTTTGATCATATTCCCCGCGAACCTGCCGCACTTGGGGCAGAATAGGCCAGTTTCCTCGGCAACCATGTCCAGCAATATTAAAACTCGTTCACGTTTTCCAGAGGGTGCCCCTTGAGAATACTGTTTAAGATGCGTCGCAAATGGTTGTGACAGCTCAGTGAACGGTGGCTCACTATCGAGAACCACCCGTTCTACCGATGGTGCCATTCGGGTTTCACCAAGCTCCACGTTGAACGAGAGTCCACAAGAAGGGCAAATAGTGGGGATGAGGTACGCTGTAAGCTTTTTCTCGGCGATAATAGGATTTTTAAATATAGGCGTCCGGTGCCCACAACCCCTAGCTTGGCAGGGACCGTGTTTGGCCCAAAAGGTGTAAATCACTTCTGGCCCATTCCAGCGGTAACTGCTTCTTGCCTCCGGCAGCAGGTCCGCTGGATCGACGGTAACCGGTTCGCCGCTCTGCACATCAACCCAATGCCCTCGGTGACCACGGGGGCATGTGGTCGTGTAAAATGGTTGAATCTGAGGCCTGACCTCGCTTTCGATGTGATCGAAGAGCGCCTTGACCTGCTCCGGATCGCTGCAAGCCAACTCGTTTTTCACCACGAACCATGCGACGGGGTTGAGGTCCACACCTGTCATCTGCATGCCCAGCCTTGAGCCTTCTACCAGAGTGGTGCCGCCGCCCATGAAGCAATCTAGAACTCGCAGACTCTTGAAAGATCCAGCCTTTTGATGATTGCAGTAATAGTGATCCAATACAAGCTTGGCGGCTTCGTTGGGGTCATCCGGTGCTTCTGTTGCCGCCGCAATCAGCATTGAGCGAAATACGCTGGAACGTCTACGCGCCCACCATTTGGACACCTGATAGATCGGCTTTCCTGCGTTACCTTCGAGATTTGATAAGGCATTGATCTGCGCGATTGGGAAATCGGATTCCAGGCATGTCAATTTACGGTTGGAATCACTGAAGTCCGGCACAGGTAGGCGAATAGCTTTGCCAAAATTAACGGGCAATAGACCTTGCGGCTTCTTAGTCTGGCCCCTCCGGGTTTTGTTTTGGGGATTTTGGTCGGCTTTCAGTTCATTTCCCCAGAGGGGCAGTTGTTTTTCATTCCGATTTTTCATACCGCAGGTAGCTCCATGAAAGGCACGGCAACTTCCAGGAGGCTCATTCCTCCATGGCAGATATCGGGAAATGCGCCTTGAACCTTCCATTTCCTTTGCCCCATCACAACATGCTGTTCATTAAATGTCATGACGCTGGGTGGCATGAACCTTTCCTGCCAAGGCTCAGATATCGATTTGTTTCGTGAGGCGCCAAAGGTTTTGCGTAAAATGGCAATGGCGTCTGGGTCCTCAACTTCGGATGAAAAGCGTTTGCTTACGGCGTAACCATGATCAGAAGTGATGATGAGCTTGCGCCCCTGGCGAAGTCTGTTCACGAAGCCCCAAAAACCGTCCCCCTGCAACACTTTCGAAGCGATGCTGATGATTTGATCAGGGATCTTTTTGTAAAGGTGAATCAAGTCATCAAGCCAGCAATGCCAAATGACGATACTCGGTGACGGAGGAATCGTGCAGTCTTCAAAGGGAAGGCTGACCACGTCCGTATAGCAGACACTACCAAATAAAACGAAGCTTCCCGGCTTGCTATCGTTCGCGAGAGCGCTACGAGACGGGAGACCCAAGGCGCGGGCAAACTGATCGGTAGTGGACGGGCACTCCGAACCAGTCACATTGATTCTAACGGGTTGGATGCCTCTTGCCTGTGCGCCTCCCAAGAGAGGCGGCAGCTCACGAAGCGACAGTGCGTCGAGAATTAGAATCGCCTTAGCCGAATCCTTGGTCGCCCATTCTTTTAAGGTCGTGGAGGTGCGCTCCGCATAATGCGGAAACGCTTCCCAAAGTTCCCAGGCTGCCTCGCTCAGCAGGCGATCCGGAACCACGGTAGCATCGTGAAGAGTTACGGGAGAAGAGATGCCCGTCGCGATATCAAGCAGAACGGAAAATATGTCTTTCCATGCGGCTTCAGGGGATTGAGAATCGAGGATCAATCTGGGCCAATCCACGTTCACTGCTCACCTCCTTCTTTGTACTCAATCTCCAAGGAGGCCTTGAAAGCAGAAGGTATGCGCTGAAGGATTTGTTTAACCTGTTGAGCAGTAAGGCCAGAGAATTCGATTTTGGCCTTGTCGATTGATTGACCGGAGGATACCCCCCAAGCTTCAAAGCTTCCAGAAAGGTTGATGCCGGTTGCAGGTTCCTCGGATTTTCTGATCTTGACTATCGGCAAAGATTCCGGCTTGGGACTTTCAATAAAGGTTGTCGATCCCTCGCTCTCTCTTTCCGCATTGTCACCTCCCTCCACAGGTGGAAAACTTATTCCTCCCCCCTCTCCTGTAACATCAGGTTTCGGGAAGGCGCCTGGTTTGGGGATTGGGCCAACTTCAGGTTGGACGCCACCTGTAAGGATATTCGGCACGGGAACTATTCCACCTCCGACGGCGCCGGGCAGCCCAAGCTGAATCCTCCGCATCTCTTGACCGCTGCGAAAGGCCTTCGACCTGATGTACCGCTTGGCATCTTCCACGGCTGTGTCTTCGGCCCGTCTTCCAATCCAGGTTCCGCCCACATTGAGAACCAGTTCACCTTCGGCTGCGATATCTAATACGGCTTCGTAGGTTTTTGTCTCCCCGAGGAAGGGAATGGCGTCTCCAGCACCTGGCGTGGGCGGTTCAATTAATTCGTCCATTAATGCACCGATGAAGTCCGAATCCTTTGCTCGTTGTAGCACAAAAGCCTTGAAATCAGTTTGGTCGAACAAGTCTGAGTGAATTTTCGCCTCGACAGCAGTGGGGACTTCATAGCCTTGCTCCTTGATTGCCGCTACATCGAAGATGCAATTCTGCGGCCGCTGGAAATCCCATTTCTGCAAAATTGCAAACCTGTTGAATCGAGCTTTCAGAGACTCCCGTAAACGACGATCAAAATCCTGGTGCAATAACCGATATGTGGTATCCGCACCCCAACTGTCACGTGAGCAAAGAAAACTGCACCGTGCCTGGTAAACCAATTCCGCGTCAGCAAATAGTCCTTGCTTGTCGCCGGCCAGCAGCAGGAAACGGACGGTGTTTCGCCGTTTCTGAACGTGTTTTGCCAGCCAGGGGCCGAGGCATGAGTTAATGCCAGCTTGGCCGCCGTTGATTTGATCGGGAATCACCAGAAGTACAGGCCTGTCCCATTTCGATGGTTTATCAGCGTCATCGACATCGTTCCAAGGTTCGTCCTTCCAATTTGGGCCAAGAACAATCACTTTTGAAAGGGGCTGAGTCGTCTCCGCGACAAATATATGCCGTAAAGTGGCCCTGATCTGAGTGATATCCTTGCCGGGATAAACCGATTGACCTGCAATAGGAACAGCAGCGGTCTGCCAAAGCTTATTGTTCTTAGCGCAGGCTCTGACTTTTGATCTCGGATTTTCTTGGATTCCGAACCACAGAGGCCCGCCCGGCACTTCGTCGCCATGAATATTGACGCTGTTTTCTATAAGAAGAGCGATTTCTGCTTGGAAGGCATTATCATCGATTTTCTTTGCCTTGGTTAAGTCGAGGTGGAGCAAAGCAGGATTGCCTCCGGCGCTTTTGCCGGGTGACATTGATCGCATCCAGATTGCGCTGGCCAATTCACGTGCGTGGGGAACGTTAGCTCCCGAGCTCCGAACGGTTTCCAGATTGCGCTGAGCGATCTGGCGCAACTTCTCCTGACCTGCTTGATCCGCGATGGAATCAACGAGCGTTTGGACCTCTTCTGACTCTCCATCGACAAAGAAATCACAGGGAGTGATGATTGGAACCGAGTCGCCCCTAGTTCGGAATACTTGGGCTAAAATGCGAATCATATCCCGCGTCTCCTGGGCGGCCTGTGAGAGGAGGATTTGGTATTCAAGGAGATCGAGCAGTTCTGGACTGAAGGGCCAGCAATCGATGACTTCTTGCTGGGTTCGCTCTTTCTCCGCATCAGATTTATCCGGATGGAGAAGCCGGAATCTTTCGGCCCCGTATAGGTCTGCAATGCCACAGATATCCACTTCGGAGATGTTCCGCCTGTTTTCGAAGAGGCGATGCAATAGCAATTTTTCTCGATCTTGCTTGGCAGAGGGACCCCGGAAGTCAATAATGACCGGTCCCTGTCGATGTACCTGCTGGAAGGCCTCGCTCTGGTTGTTGAGGATTGAAATAACAAAAATCAGGATCTCTGGACGATCTTTGGCCATTTCCGAAAGAATTTGCACAAAATTAGAAGCATATTGCCTGATAAGCAGTCCCGTCTTGGGGTCTTTTTCAGGGAGCCCAGTGAACCATGTCTGGAATTCATCCAAGATAAGACAGGTCGGCTTGTCTTCGAACATCTTTTCCAAAAGTGTTCGAGGTGGAAAAGGTTGGGACATGCTTTCGAACTGCCCCTTGTAGTATTCACCTCTCGGATGCCGGTCAAAAATCAGATCCCAAAGCAGCAAGTACTCGTAATTGTGAACCGGCTCAGAGATCGGGACATATCCTTTGACAAAACGAAGTGACCTCAGTTCATCGCTGTCCAGTCTTGTCCCCCAATCCCTGAGCCAATCCTCGACAACATCAGGAGACTCTATAGCGTGGTGCATAACCGCCATAATATGTGACTTGCCCCGGCCACGGTCACCCATCAGGACGATGGGACGTCCGTGTCGATTCGTGCTGAGCGCCTTGATCGCGCCCCGGACATCATCTGTCGGATAAGTGATGGATAAGATCTGGTCGGGAGACTTCTGGGCGGCACCTTGATTATCACTTGTACGAAGCGAAATTGCGGTGCCGAGCATGTGGGCCTGGAGGAACTCGTCTCTAAGTTTTAACCCAAGCATTTTCTGTCACCACCTTGCACGTTGAGTCTTGGCTTGTATTCACATTATCCATCTTTTCTAGGTCTCTACCGTGTCAACTCCTGCCGTTTCGTTGCCAGAGCTATTGCCGAAAGTTGTGTATGGCGTGATGCGAAGGGGAGACGTATCCTCATAACCTAGGCAGGAGAGATGATACGCTTAATCTAGCAGGATACCACCGAAGCTCTGGGGAATCCAGAGAGATTTGCCAATGCAGGCACGCTTGAATCAGATCACTTTGATTATCAGGGTCCCGGCATCCACTATAAAGGAGCAGGGTTCACGCCGTCGGTTGCGGCCTGTTTCAGGGAATGATTTTGAAAGTCCAGTGGGTGTTTTGGGTTCTTTTTGAGCAGCTTAAACCCTCCTACCTGTTTTTGGTCATCTTGGACAAGTGCCGAGGGGTTTGGATTCTACAGAGGGGAAAAGGGCTGGCTAGGAAAAAGCGACAAGACCGGCGAATCATACTGTGGGCGTGGTGAGTGTTCGGCGCCCCCCCGCCCGGGAGGTCTGTGCGTGAAGGCAGGCCAGTAAAAAAATAAAAAGTGTCCGCTCGGTTATCAAATCCAAGCGGGAAGCGAAAGGCAGCGGGTTCAATTCCCGCCGCCTCGGAGAGAGTTGCAGCCCACGTTACTTCATGGGTATAACCATGGGTAGATGCTCAACCGCAATATACAAAGCCAGCAGAATCAAGTGGTCGTGCCAATATTCTGGCGGAGAGGGTGGGATTCGAACCCACGTGCCCTGCTCTTCACAGGACAACTCGATTTCGAGTCGAGCCCGGTACGGCCACTTCGGTACCTCTCCGCGCTCTAGTCTCTCTTGACCCCAAAAAGATGGAAAAGGGTTCAAAGCTGGAATTTTAATGCAACCGGAGAGCAATTTAAACGGTAATCTCGGAACGATTCCCATTCACGGTTCATCCCCGTCCTTTTGCGGGATCGGGGATTACGGTTCACGAACCGAATCCCTGCGCTCCTTGAAAAACCTGCGCAGAATTTCAGCGCAGTTCTCCGCCAGGACGCCTCCGGTTACATCCATTCGATGGTTGAATCGGTCAATTCCAGTCAGGTCCAGCACGCTTCCCGCAGATCCGCTGCGCGGATCGCGCGCGCCGAAAACCAGGCGCTTCACTCTCCCGTGGAGCATCGCCCCGACACACATCGCACAGGGCTCAAGGGTTACATATATGACGGTTTCGGGCAATCTATAGTTGCCGATCCCTGTCGCACCGTTCCTGATTGCCAGAATTTCGGCATGGGCCGTCGGGTCATTGGATGCAACCGGCATATTGTGCGCCCTGGCAAGGATTTGCCCATCCGCGCCGACGAGCACGGCCCCGACCGGAACTTCGCCCAGCCGGTAACTCTTTTCAGCCTCATCGAGCGCGAGGCTCATGAAGAAATCATCGCTTTCCAAGACAACACTCCACCGCCCTGCCAGGTGTGCAATTCAAGACTGTTTGTCTCCGGTTTCAGGCGGACAGTCGCGAATTACTTGCAGCACAGCCCCTTGCGGGCGTTCTCAGGGGGCCATACGACTTGCAGAAGATTGCCCGAGGAACGCCCACAAGGGGCTATACCGCCAACAGGCATGAATTGCACATCCCTGCCGGCATGCCGGTTGCCAATAGCATAGTTTTGGTATATAGAAAAGACTTTTTCCGACCGATGATGGCCCGGCGGAGCCCGCTCATGTTATGCTTAATCGGTCTGTGCAAAGCGCAAGGAGCTTCTTTCAATGGAAGACGGTCCTAGTGATAAATCAGGGCTTGCCTGTTCGCAGGCTCGTCGGCATCATCCGAAGAAGCATGAGTGTGCGGACTGCCGTATTTGTCAGCTTTGCAGCGATGCCCGGTGCAATTGCTGCCGAAGCGCAAAGACTTCGGGGATCTGTTCAAAGATGAGCTTCAGCGAGCAGATTCGACTCTATGAGCAAACTAACGCTAACGATCCACTTCTTGCAAAGAGGCGCAAATGAGTTCGATTTCCCGATTCTGTCGTCCAGGGCGTTTGGCGGTTTTCGCGGCGATCGCCCTCATGTCGATCCTCACTTCCTGCCGCACCGGCGCGGGGCAGATGAGTTACTCCCACAACCGCCCTGCGGTTTCGCCCGATGCAGATGAAGCCACCGAATCCGACAGGGCATCTTCGGCGCTTTGGCGCAGTTACATCTGGCAGGGTATACCAGCGGAAAACCTCATTGGTCCCGATCCCGATCCGGTGAACGAAGCTTATCAGGAAAACGACTGGAAACCATTCTTCATAGACTCCCGATTCCAGTTGAACCATGCGGCAGCGGACCTGATCTCCCGCCTGCGCACGGTTGAAAACGACGCCATAGATCCGCGCCTATACAAGCTCGACGAACTGTCCCAGTGCCTGGAGAATCTTGATCGATGCCGGTCCGCTCTGAGCGCAGCCGACCCTGAAATCATGGACAGGAGGGCGGAGTTCTTTTTCGACCCGGAGCCGGCTCCCACCACCGCAAATGGATCGGCCGAACCGTCGGCGGCCTCAAAGCCTAACTTGGAAGTGATAGAGACGAGATACCGGGAAACCTTCCTGGCCGCCGGCGAAACTGACATCCTGCTGACCGCAGCTTTCTTCCAGTTTGCAAGGCAGATGAACCCCTGCTTTCAGAGTCAGCAAGCTTTGGAGGCCCTCCTGAGCGGGGCGGCTGTTTCGCAGTTTTTCAAGGAACTCGAGCCGCAAACATTCAACTATGAAGCCCTGCGTTTTTTCTATGAGAAGTACAGAAACCTCGCGGTCCGGGGGGATCAGCAGCGTGTAACCTTGCCGGCCAAGGTGCGTCGCGGCCAATCGGGAAATGACATCCGCGACTTGCAAAAAAGGCTGCAGCAGGAGGACTTTTATCCCGGAGATATCACAGGTGTCTACGACGCGGACACCGAGCGCGCGGTGAAAGAATTTCAGGCCGCTCACCTTCTTACTCCCGATGGATCTGTTGGCCGGGCAACCAAAGATTGGCTCAACGTATCTTTTCAGGAGAAAGCAGACCTGATCGCGTACGCAATGGAGGCCGAACGCCAAAGCCCTTCCCGCGCCGACAGTCGTTTCATTCGAATAAACATCCCTCAATTTGTGCTGGAATATTACAAAGACGGGCAACTCCAGGAAACCCACAAAATCGTGGTCGGCAAAGAAGCCGGCAAGAAAGTGAAATTTCGAGGCAAAATGGTCGGCGAGAACCAAACTCCAACCCTGACCAGCGCTATCCAGCAGATAATCCTTAATCCCCGATGGTATGTTTCGGACCGCATCCGGCTGGAATTGGAGTCCCAGGCAGGAGACGACCCGGAATGGTTCACAAAGCACGGCTATGTCAGCATGAGCTCGCCCTCGGGCGCGCAGCGGCTTTTTCAAAGCCCTGGACCCAAAAACGCGCTGGGCCGCGTTAAATTTGAGTTTCCCAATCCTTACGCCGTTTACCTGCACGATACGCCGCTCAAGCACCTGTTCGAGAGATCGCGCCGGGATTTTTCACACGGATGCATTCGGGTCGAGAAGGCTCTGGAGCTTGCCCAAACCCTGCTTGTCGCTGACGCCAACCCGACTGTAGACAAAATGAAATCGATTCTCGGAGGTTCGCATCCGGTTTTTGTAGCTCTCACGCAACCCGTTCCCATCTCCATAGAGTACATTCCGGTCATCGCCGGCGACAGCGGACAAGTCATTTTTGCGGGCGATCTTTATGGAGTCCTCAAGGACAAGGAAAAACAACCCCCCGAAAAAGATAAGAATGGATCTTCCGGCAAACGGGTGGCTTCGCATGAAAGATTGTGATACGCTGTTGTGTTGAAGATTGGGCGGGGATAAACCCCGCCCCTACGTAGGGGAGGGCTTCATGCCCTCCCGGTCACATCGATCTTGAACGCAAACTGGTATGAGGCGCCCGTTTGAAGGAAGACCCATTTTCTTTTGCTTTAAAAATTCAAATTTATTTTAACTTATTAATTTTGAAGGAATACTTAAAGAGAACCAGTTTGATTATCAAATCTGGACCACGGTTAAATTACAGTAATATAGGGCACTTAGCCTATCTCAATTCATCAAGATCATTCATCTCGAAAAATCCCGAAGCCACATTCTTCCATCAATAATTTTATCTCATTATTTCACTTACTTAGTTGTGTATCTGAAATAAATTAGACTTATCTTGCAAAAACTCTTTGACATCGATGCCCTTTTTCTGGTAGGGAGATGCATCCCTTTAAATTGGCTGATATGACATCTTGGCAATGGATAGGGCTGCCCGGCGGGGCAACAACAGGGAGAGGCTTTATGGGGGGGACGTTGAGGGCGTTAATTTGCACTGTTGTTTCCGCGGTTGCCGCAACAGTCTTCTGTTTAGTTCTTAGCCAGACATCCAATGCGCTTACTGCCTCCTATGGGCATCCCTATCAGGGGCATCTGGAAAATGGTGTCGTCTTTCCAAATCAGTTTCCGGGTTATCATGTGCGCGATGAGAGCAGGTCATACACAACCCCCGAAGTGGTGGGCGCACTGCTTGATGCCATAGAGGCCGTCCGGACCCAGTTTCCCGACACCTGCGATCTTTTTATCGGAGACTTTTCCAGCCAGTGTGGGGGGTTTGCTACCCATCATCGTTCCCACCAGAACGGAAGGGACGTTGACATCGGGATGTACGCCAAGGGCAACCGACCGCTGAATACGCTCGTCCCTATGGGAGAGGAAAACCTTGATGCCGCCAAGACCTGGTGTCTTATCGAGAACCTGATAGCGTCGCAGCGGGTGCAATACATTTTCCTGGACCGTCGCGTGCAGAAGGTGCTTTACGAATA
>DASPQK010000256.1:0-3736 GCA_035624985.1 Syntrophobacteraceae bacterium
CTGCGAATCCTGTGCGGGGAAGCGGTTCAATGCCGAGACCCTCGATATCAAATACAGGGGCCAAAGCATCTCAGATATCCTGGCAATGTCGGTTGAGGAAGCCGGTCGGCTTTTTTCCGAGATTCCGCGCATTTCGCGCCAATTGAAAATCCTGGGCGATCTTGGACTGGGTTATCTGGAGCTCGGCCAGCCCAGCCCAACCCTGTCAGGAGGCGAGGCGCAGCGAATCAAGCTCGCCGGAGAACTGGCAAACGGTGGAAGTCATACGCTCTACATCCTGGACGAGCCGACAACAGGTTTGCACCGCGCCGATATAAAGCGCCTGGTGGATGTTGTGAGCGCCCTTACCGGCCAGGGCCACACGGTTCTGGTCATCGAGCATAACACCGATTTTATCTGGGCCTGCGACTATGTTATCGATCTGGGCCCGGGCAGCGGAGACGAAGGCGGCGAGATAGTCGCCCAGGGAACGCCGGAGGAAATAGTCGAGGCCCGGGAAAAGTCGCTGACCGGCCGGGCTTTGATGAAACTTGTCGAGGAATTTAGGAATTGAGAGATTTATGAATTGAGCAATTTATCTGCTTGAAAGGCCCGCTATATCGTCTCTCCTGGTCTCGCCTTCACCCAATTGCAACTTTCCCGCAACATCTTTGTAACAGGAATTCAACCTCGATGTATTGTATATTAGCAGCTTCTTTGAGTCTTGAGTTTTCAGTTTTGCGCTTTTATACGGTGTTGCGTTCAAGATTGGGCGGGGGTAAACCCCATAAGCGCTCAAATAAGCGCGTAAGTTATTGAATTTACTGATGGCACGATTAGGATTTTCGTCACCCCGGCGGAAGCCGGGGTCCAGTGCATTAATTATTGATTTTACAGTAAAAAACAAAAATCTGGATTCCGGCTTTCGCCGGAATGACGATCCTTTCCCTTGTACTGCCTCATCCTTATTTGAGCGCTTATGGGGGTAAACCCCGCCGCTACGTAGAAGGGAAGGGGGAGCGCAGCGAATGCGTCGCGCGATGTATGCCCTCCCGGGCACATCGATCTTGAACGCAACCTGGTATTAGTCAATTCAAAACTGACGGCCTGGATCTGATCCCGCGCTTCGCGGGACTAAAAACCGTCTTTAGAGGAGCCGGCATGAAAGCAATATCGGGACTTATTCTCGCAGGATTGATGGCAGTTGCCGTTTTGAACGGGTGCAACGCCGAACAGCCCAAAATTGGCGTTGTTAATATGGGCAGGGTGATAAGCGAATCCCAGGAAGGCAAAAGAGCCAATGCCGAGTTGGATGCCCTTGTCAAGGAAAAGAGGGCTGCGGCAGGCCGGATGGCCGAAGAAATAGATAAGCTCAAGAAAAGCCTGGATAAGGAACCGGCCGCCACCAGGAAAAACAAGGAAGATGAACTTGCGCGGGTGAGCGCCGAATATCCAAAAATGGTGGCCGCCTACGAGTCCGAGGTACAGAAAAAGGCAGCGGAACTAAGGGCCGGGCTGCTTAAGGAAATCAAAAACATACTGGATGCGATCGGCCCCGAGGATAAATATCTCCTGATTCTCTCCGCCGAAAATGCCCCCTACTTCCAGAAGACCATTGACGTCACCGACCGGGTCATCATGAGATACAACGAATTGCAGGGCACAAAATGACCCGGCATCGGGCGGATTGTTCCGGGTTAGAAGCAATGAATTCCATATATCTCTTGCTCCGGTCTTTCCTGACTGCTCGCGGTCTCTACTCTTCGTCCTCCGCGCCTCTGCTGTGGATTTTTTTTCCTGTAGCCGTGCCGCTCATCCTCATCTGCGCCTCTGCGGTGGATGTTCGTGCCGCCGATTGGTCTTTCACGCCCTCGGTGACCGTTTCCGAAAGCTATAACAGCAATTTTCAATTCACAGCGACGCCCCTTCCGGGTACAAGAAAGGACGATTTTATAACCACCGTTACCCCTGTGGTCTCGATTAGCGGGGAGACCGAAAATACCAAATTTACCTTCGACACCGTTACTCCCGCGCAGGCATATCTCTATAACCCGCAGTATGACACCGTCAACACGAATACAACCGCCAGTCTCACGGAGATCTGGTCCCCCAGGTTTTTAACCAGCGCCAGTTTTGGGTTCACTCACAACCAGACCCTCGAACAGCAGCTCCAGGCCTCCGGGATTATCGCTCTCAGGACGGACCAATACCAGTTCACTTACGGGTTGGGCTGCACTTATGGCCTGAGCGAATCGGTAAACCTCACGGTATCCGGCTCTTACATCAAGTCTATTTATCCCTCAGGTTTTCTGCCTGAATCCGACGTTTACCAGGCTGTGGCAACGCCGGTTTGGATGGTCTCTGAACGCACCAATATCGGGCTGAGCAGCACTCTTTCATATACCGACTATGGCGCAGCCGGCGGCGCCGGCCTCGCCGGCGCGGGCGCCGCCGCCACGGGCAGCGGCACGACAATAAAGAGTCTAACCGAGATGTTATTTCTTGAACGGAGTTTTTCCGAAACCCTGAGCCTCAAGCTGAGCGGTGGATATTATCTCTCATCACTGGCTTTTGCCGCCCAGACGCCTGAATTCATCGGGTGGGTCATTACTCCAACCGGAATATTTCCGTATTATATTCTTCGTACCCAGCCCGCCACGGCAACGGAGGGCGGCTTTGTCTTTTCGACGGAACTCAGGAAAGACTGGTCCGAGAAATTTTCAACTTCTTTTTGGGCGGGCAAACAGCAGTACAATGATGTGAGCGGGAACAGTTTCGATTCGATGTATTTTTCCGGAACCGCAATCTATAAATTGTCTGAACTTACGACTTTAAGTTTTACCGCCAGGTACAACACGAACGATCAGATCTCGGGGGGGACCCAGAAAATCGACTATGTCACCCTCAGTGCCGATATCGAGAGAAACCTTACTGAAAACATCAGTGTCAAGCTGGGAGGTTCATACGAACATGAATATCAGGGTTTTGGAGGCGCCGGCGTAGCCGGCGTAACGAACTTGAACCTGGGACGCTATATCGGCTTGGTCGAGCTCAACTATAAATGGCCGAGAATTCTAGCGAGCCATTGATTGGGTGAAGGGTGATGGGTGAAGAGTGAAGGGTTTTTGATTTATTTATTCTTTAGATGCCTGATCAGACCCAATGTCAATCTTCTAACGCTCTCTATGTCCTTCTCGACTTTGGCGGATCCGCCCGTAAGTTGAAGCTCTTTGGACAGAATGTATTGAGTATCGAGCTCAGCTGTAGAGCCAGGGGTAACATACAAAAAATGCATGAATTCTTTATCAGCGTTTCTGGCGGCGCCCTCGGCTATGTTACTGGCGATTGAGACGGCCGAACGCCTCATTTGAGGCACCAACCCATAGACTTCAGATGCTGGAAACTCTGCCGTAAGTTCATAGACGGCCTTGGCAAGCTCAATTGCCATCTTCCAGACTTCCAGATCTTTATGGTCCGCCATTCTAATTCTCCACTCTCCACTTTTGTCTCTTCACTCTTCACTCATCACCCTTCACTCTTGTACCGTCTCACCGCTTCACTCCACAGTCACGCTCTTGGCCAGATTTCTTGGCTGATCGACGTCGGTGCCGCGCAGGACCGCCACGTGATATGCCAGCAGTTGGAGCGGAAGGCTGAAGAGCACCGGAGAGAGCCACTCCGATGACAAATTGACGACGAACTGATTTTCTGCCGGTCCGACGATCTCGTTCGGCTCACCTTCGATCAGGGCAAGGAT
>DASPQK010000257.1:0-2583 GCA_035624985.1 Syntrophobacteraceae bacterium
CGTCCATCCTCGGCATTTCGACATCTGTTATGATCAAGTCAAAATCTTTGGACTGGACGATATCGAGACCTTCAGCGCCGTCCCCGGCTTCGGTAACGATTGCCCCCATCTGCGCCAGGTCCCTTCTCAAGCTGAGACGGATCGTCGGGCTGTCGTCGACGATCAAAATTCTGGGAGGCGACTCGTGCAAGGGATCTGAAAGATAACTTTGTCCGCCTTTACTTACCGGCTTCAAATCGAAGGATTCAGCGTTCAATTTTGTTTCCAAACAATGTTGTAGTCGTGCCCCTGAAATCGGTTTTCATAACCCTCATTAGATTCGGAAATAGTTGAACTTAACTTTAATTTTTCTGTTATATATTAAAATCGTCACAGACTGCATTGATTGAAAAGGGGTAGTTGAAATGGCACGAAGGGTCTTGTTGGTCATAGACCTGTTAAACGATTTCCTTGACCCGGCCGGCGCCCTGTTCTGCGGCCAACAGGCCAGGAAGATAATTCCCGTAATCCGCTCTCTCATCGACCGGTTTACTGCGGAGGGAGAACCGGTCATTTTTTTGAGGGACGCCCATGCTCGCAACGACAAAGAATTCGAGCTCTTCCCGCCTCATGCAATGAAAGGGAGCTGGGGGTCGGAAATAATAGCGGAGCTGGCGCCGGCTTTGAGCAGTTCCATAGTGGACAAGACCAGGTTTTCCGGACTGTTTGGAAACAACCTCGCCGAGATGCTCGCCGAACTAAAGGCCGATGAGGTGTGGGTTACCGGAGTTTTGACTTCGATATGCGTTATGGATACTACAGGAGACTTGCGAAACCGGGATTATGCGGCGGTGGTCCCGGTAGATGCCGTTGCCGACATTGACCAGGTCTGGCATGAGTTGGCCCTGGAGCGTATGAAAAAGATTTACGGCGCCCGGCTGACGAAAGCCGGCGCCGGGGAACAGGGCGCTCAAACGGCGGCCTGACAGGCGGCGTAACAGTGCCTGGCAACTGCAATCCCTTTTCAGCACCCTTCTGAAGGAGGGCGGATGAACCCCTGGGAGCGGTACGCGCCGGAACTGGTCGCCGATCTATATGAAATCACCATGGCTGAGAGTTATCTTCGGGAAGGGATGAACAGCGAGGCAACCTTCAGCCTTTTCATAAGAGATTACCCGCCCGATCGCTCTTACTTCGTTTCAGCCGGACTCGAAAGCCTCCTGAATATTCTGGCCGATTTCCACTTTAGCGATGAATCGCTGCGATACCTCGCTTCCTTGCGAAAGTTTTCCACCAGGTTAATCGACCGCCTCCGGAATTTTCGTTTCTCAGGAACCATACGCGCCATCCCTGAAGGACGCATCTTCTTCGCCCAGGAGCCTGTGCTTGAAGTAACCGCTCCCATCTTGGAAGCTCAGCTCCTCGAGACCCTGGTCGTAAACGTCATCCAGCTTGAAACCATGCTGGCAACCAAGGCGGCGCGCGTATCGGCGGTCGCTTCAGGCAAAGGTCTGATAGACTTCGGGATGAGACGCACTCAGGGTGTGGACGCATCGCTAAAAGCCGCGCGGGCAAGCTATCTTGCAGGTTTTCTTGGCACCAGCAATCTTTTGGCCGGCAAAATATATGATATCCCCGTCTTCGGCACCATGGCGCATTCCTATATTACCAGCTTCCACAGCGAACTTGACGCCTTCCACGCTTTTGCCCGCGCCTTCCCGGATAATTCAGTCCTGTTGATTGACACCTATGACTGCGCCGCCGGCGCTCTCAAAGCGGTCGAAGTGGCCACAGCCCTCAGGAAAAAAGGAAAGAGCCTCCTGGGGGTCCGCCTGGATAGCGGCGACCTGGCTGACTTGAGCAGGCAGGTGCGGCTCATCCTCGATAAAGCGGGCTTCCCTGATGTAAAGATAATGGCCAGCGGGTCCCTGGATGAATATCAGATTGAGAAGCTCCAAAACTCCGGGGCCAAAATAGATTTCTACGCTGTGGGCACCCGGATGGGCGTCTCCGCCGACGCCCCCTGCCTCGATATCGTCTACAAGCTGGTTGAATATGACGGCAAGCCGATACTCAAGCTCTCGGCAGGCAAGAAGACCTGGATAGGCAAAAAACAGGTCTGTCGGTTCTACAGCCCCGATGGGAAAATGGACTTTGACCGTGTGTGCCTGCTCGGTTCCGAAGAGGAGCAGGGGGAGCCTCTGATGGAGTTGGTTGTCGAGGCAGGCCGCAGGGTTCAGCCTCCTGAGTCTTTGATGGAAATTCGGGAGCGGTTCTCAGGTGAATGGTCGAAGCTTCCTGAAAAACTCCGGTCGATTCACCCGGCGCAGGTCTTCCCTGTCCAGGTGTGCCCTTCGCTTGTGGAGTTGGACAGCGAGATTGCCCGAATCAAAAGGCGTGAAGAAGTTGAGCCGTTTACGAAATAGATGGTTAGAGTGCCCGGGTCAGGGCCGGAGCCGACACTAAAATGAAAATCGGCTGCTTTCCGTATCACTTGTATCTGCCGTTTTTCTCCATAACCGGACTGACCTCGGATGTTTTATCCCCGGGAGCAAGTAGTTAAAATCCCCCTGAAATTCCATACCGCTGTATAGGCTTTTATCT
>DASPQK010000258.1:0-4040 GCA_035624985.1 Syntrophobacteraceae bacterium
AAGCGCAAAGGGCGCGGTGGAATATCGGCGGATAATGTAAAGCAACCCTGCTCGCCCCACCCCGCCTGGCTGTGCATTTGTGCGGCAGGCGAGGCAAGCCTCCGCCCTGCATGGCTCTGCGTTCTCTGAGTCTCTGCGGTGCCGGAATTTATTTCAAGCCCAGCACATCGCTCATGTCGTAGATCCCGCCGGGTCTGCCTATGACCCACTTCGCCGCGCGTATTGCTCCCCTGGCGAAATTGTCGCGGCTGTGGGCGCGATGGATGATCTCTATTCTTTCACCGAGGGAGGCAAAAATGACTGTATGCTCGCCCACTATGTCGCCGCCGCGAATGGTCTGGAGTCCGATCTCAGGACCAGTGCGCTCTCCAATCATTCCGTGCCTGGCATAAACCCCAACCTGCCCGAGGTCCCTGCCCGATGCGGCTGCGATAGTTTGGGCAAGCTTGATGGCCGTTCCGCTCGGTGCGTCTTTTTTGAACCGGTGATGGGCTTCTACGATCTCCACATCGAAACCCTCTCCAAGCAGGCGGGTGGTCTCGGCTGCTATTTTGAACAAAATATTCACACCGACGCTCATATTTGGAGAAATGACGCACGGCAGTGCGCTCGCCAGCCTGCGGGCCTCATCGAGCTGCTCTTGTGTGAATCCGGTCGAGCCTATTACGATGGGTATGGCCGGAACCGAAGCAGCCCTCAGGTGTTCCAGCGACGACGCGGCATTGGTAAAATCGATAACAACGTCGGCGGCCTCCAGCACATCCCTGATTTGCCCTCCGATCGTTTTTCCGGTGGGACTGCCTCCGATTGCCTCAGCCAGATCTTTTCCAACCAGGGAGTGGCTCGATATCTCAAATCCGCCCGCCAGCTCAATCCCCTCGGACTCGCCGAGGATCTGGGCCACCCTGGAGCCCATTCTTCCGGCAATTCCCGCAACCACTGCGCGTATCATTTCGTCTCTCCAAGAAGGCCATGAGCACTGAGAACTTTTCTCAGGCGATCTTTGTTGGCTTCGGACATAGTCACCAGAGGAAGCCGCACTTCTTCGGATTCTATCTTCTTCATCATGGCCAGGGCGGCCTTTATCGGCGCCGGGTTGGTCTCGATAAAGAAAATGTGGAGCAGGGGCAGGAGCTTATAATAAAGCCTGCGGGATTCCTCGAACCTGCCTTCGAGGAAAAGACCGCACAGGTCGGCCATTTCCCTTGGGGCAGCGTTGGACACAACCGATATGACCCCTTTGCCTCCAACGCACATCAAGGGGAATGTGAGGTAATCCTCGCCTGAGACCACGATGAAGTCACCGGGGCACATGGCGATTATGTCCGTGATCTGCTTCATAGAACCGGAAGCTTCCTTGACGCCCACGACGTTATCGATTCGGGCCAGGCGCGCCATCGTCTCCGGTTCTATGTTGGAACCCGTGCGGCCCGGTATGTTGTAGACGATAATAGGAATATCTACGGCTTTTGCGACCTGCTCGTAATGCCGATAAATCCCTTCCTGCGTCGGCTTGTTATAGTAAGGGCTTATCATGAGTGCTGCGTCTGCGCCGACTTTTTTTGCATGGCTGGTCAGCGAAATCGCCTCCCCGGTGCTGTTGGAACCTGTTCCGGCAATGACGGGAACACGCCTTGCGGTCTGTTCGACGGTGATCTCAATAACCCGCCCGTGCTCCTCGTGCGAGAGAGTGGGCGATTCACCGGTTGTCCCGCAGGGTACAATGCCCCGGGTCCCATTTGCGATCTGGAATTCGATGAGATTCCTCAGTCCGGCTTCATCGATCCTGCCGTTCTTAAATGGCGTGACAATTGCTACTATTGCGCCCTCAAACATGGCAGACTCCTCTATGTTCCCAAGGTTTCTTCCCAAAGTTCAGCGTCGTAAACGACCTTTGCATCACCCTCCAGGTAAACGTTGGAAAAAGTTATTTTACCTTCTTGTGAATTTATCTCAAAATGAATAACAAGTGTCTCCCCGCCCCTGGTTACCACATCGACCGGAGAAGCCACCAAATTCTTTGCGGCACCGACCAGAGCTGCCGCTATGGCGCCTGTGCCGCAGGCAAGGGTTTCTGCTTCAACGCCGCGCTCAAAGGTCCTGATGGAAATCTGCTGAGGACCGCGAACGAAAATAAAATCAGCGTTTGAACCCGCTGGCTGGAATTTTTGATGAAACCGGATGCGGCGCCCCAGGTCAAGTACGTCCAGATCTTCCAGTTGCGATTGGGAGTCTGCGAAAAGGAGGGCATGAGGGACGCCGGTATTGATGAAAGCAAGGTGAAGATGAGTATTGTCTAACTCGACCGGGATGTCAATTTCCATGCTGTGGGGCGGGGGCATGAGGACTTTGGCCCGCCGGCCCAGGACTTGAGCCCCGACAAAGCCTGCGAGTGTCCTGAAAGAGAAGGAGTCCCTATCCACTATGCCTTTCAGCCGTGCGAACCGGGCTGCGCAACGCGCACCATTGCCGCACATTTCCGCCTCACTGCCGTCGGAGTTGAAAAAACGCCACGCGAAATCCACTTCGGAATCGTTTTCTATTAAGATCAGGCCGTCAGCGCCCACGGACAGCTTTCTTCGGCAGGCAAGCCGCGCCAGCCGGCACGCGCGTTCCTTTTCCAGCTTCAACGCCCGGTTGTCTATTATAATGAAATCGTTGCCGCTGCCGGTCATTTTAGTGAAACGGATACGATTCATAGAAGAAAATCCGGAATAGTCTCGGGCCGAACCAGGTCTTCCCAGGTTTCCCTTTCTCTTATGATGAAATATTGCGCGCCCTTTACGAGCACTTCCGGCGCTCGCGGGCGCGAGTTATAATTTGACGACATCGTGAACCCGTAGGCTCCAGCGCTCATTACGGCAAGATAATCGCCAGGCGCGGCAACGGGAAGGCTGCGGTCGCGGGCCAGAAAGTCGCCGGACTCGCAAATGGGACCCACCACGTCAACGATTTCCGTTTCTCTGAGGTTTCTCAAGACCGGCTGAATATGGTGATAGGACCCATAGAGACTTGGCCGGATAAGGTCGTTCATGGCCCCGTCGATTATAACGAAATTCTTTGCCTGGGTCCTCTTGGTATAAAGGACTTTGGTCACAAGAAGGCCGGCGTTTCCCACAATGACGCGGCCAGGCTCAAAAATAAGCGTACAGTCGATGCCTTCGAGTTCTCGCAGCAGTGCCCTGGCGTATTCGTGCGGCTGCGGGGGTGTTTCCTCGTTGTAAACGATACCCAGCCCGCCGCCCAGATCGAGATACCGAATGTGGACCTGGGCCTTGCGGAGCCGGTCGATAACGTAGCGGAGCCGTCTGAGGGCATCCACAAAAGGTGTGAGGTCGGTAAGCTGGCTGCCGATGTGGCAATCCAGCCCAACGATCTCGATATTCTTGAGGCTCTTTGCCTCCCCGTAGGCCTTCAGAGCGCTTTCGACCGAGATGCCGAATTTGTTCCTCTTCATTCCGGTGGAAATATAGGGGTGCGTATTCGGGTCGATGTCCGGATTGACCCGCAGGCAAACGGATGCCTTCGTACCGGTCGCTTCAGCCCGGCGGTTGATCTGCTCCAGTTCCTGGGTAGATTCGATATTGAACATCAGGATCTTTTCGCGAAGCGCGAAATCAATTTCTTCAGCCGATTTGCCGACCCCGGAGTAGACGATGCGTTCGGGCGGAATCTGCGCCTTACGCGCACGATAGAGCTCGCCGCCCGATACTATGTCCACTCCGCCGCCCATCGACCCGAACAGTTTCAAAATCGCAATATTGGAATTGGCCTTTACGGAATAACAGATAAGGTGAGCGACGTCTTTGAAGGCGGAGTCGAAAGTCATGAAATGGTGACTTAGAGTAGCATGGCTGTAAATATAGCAAGGCGTGCCGACTTTTTCGGCGACGAGCCGAACCGGCACTTCTTCGCAATAGAGTTCGTCAGCTTTGTAGTGGAAGTGATGCACTGAGAATCCTCATTAGAGCATTCACGGATTTGGGGATTGTTAATTCCTCGATCCCTCAATCCCTCAATTCCTCAATCGCCGAAAATGT
>DASPQK010000259.1:0-11595 GCA_035624985.1 Syntrophobacteraceae bacterium
GACGACAGAAAGCCGGCCCCCGAAGTGTATCTAGTCGGGGGTCGGATGTCGGAAAACAGAGAAAAACATCCCACGGGCTGTAAGATCGGGTCAACTTTCTTTTGACGCTCGCTATAATTCCCTTAGGCGCACATTCCTAAATCCCTTTGATTTCAAGATAAAGATAAGATTCTCCTTGTCAAGCATATATTTATGATGTGCATTCATGTAAGCCATGTAGTTTACATAGTCTATTTTAGTAGTCCCGTTTTATGCTTGTTTTTAAGTTTGAAAACTACTTGCTGAATTATCATATTATGCAAGATTTTTCCCGAAAAAGATGCTATGAACGCTTCCTAACCTAGTTGCGAGGCATGATGACATATGTGTGGCATTTTGGGCGTTTTGCAGCGTTACCCTTCTGGAAGCCGCGCTTTTTCTTTAGAGCGCCTCGCGCTACTCCGCCACCGTGGTCCGGACGGCCAGGGGATTTACTCCGACGACAGGGTCGCTCTTGGACACACCCGGCTCTCAATAATCGATCTCTCTCAGCTCGGCGCGCAGCCGATGTTCTACGCAGACAAGCGCTATGTCATAACGTACAACGGCGAAATATATAACTATCTGGAATTGAGAGAGGACCTCAGTTGTGAAGGATTTACGTTTTCAAGCCGTTCTGACACGGAAGTAATACTGGCCGCCTATCATGCTTACGGGCCTGGTTGTGTCGAACGATTCCGCGGGATGTTCGCCTTCGGGATCTGGGACAGTGCGGAACAAAAGCTTTTTCTAGCCCGGGACAGATGCGGGGAGCGCCCTCTGATCTATTGGCGCGACGAAGAGTCCTTGATCTTCGCCTCGGAAATCAAGGCGCTGCTGCCCCTCATGCCGTCAATTCCTGCTTTGGACCCAGCCCCTGTAGATATGTACCTCCACTTCCAATACGTGCCGGAGCCATTCACGCCGCTCGCGGGCATGCATAAACTGCCGGCCGCCCACACGCTGACGGTCTGCTCACTAGACTGGAATGCCTCGCCCAAGTGTTACTGGGACTTCGAATGGGAACCCGGCGAAAATAATTCCATCGGAAATATCCGGGAGGAACTCGAAAAGTCGGTCACCCTGATGTTGCGTTCCGATGTGCCGATAGGCGTTGCTCTTTCGGGAGGGATCGATTCCGGCTGCGTCGCCACCCTGGCCTCAAGGCATTATCCGCAGCCAATGCATGCCTTTTGTGTCGGATACCCTGGACGGCCGGCCTATGATGAACGCGAAGATGCCAAGGCGCTGGCTAACGAGCTCGGGATGATCTTTCACGAAGTTGAGCTTCCGGTTGATGATTTTCTGGAGTTCTTTCCTCAACTCGTTCGGATTATGGATGAACCTCTGGCCGACTACTCTGCCTTCGGGCATTATTCGGTGCCAAAAGCTGCTTCTGAGCTTGGCATCAAAGTCATGCTAAGCGGCCTGGGAGGCGACGAACTCTTCTGGGGATATCCCTGGGTTGCTAAGGCAGTCAGCATCAACCTGTTACGGGCCTCTTTATCCGATTACCCCTTTTTCATGGAAATCATAAGGTCCCCCGTCTTCTCTCCCATTCTTAAGCATTTTATTAAATGGAGACTCTTGCCCCGTTCCTGGCGCGATGTTATGAGAAAACTTTCGGCCTCATGCTTCAGCAAAACCCCGGAGGATCAGCTCGTTTTTATGACGAACACCGGAGACTTCGATGATGCTTTTCAGCTCAAGGCGGATTGCTACGGAGAGGCGATGACAGCAGTCCCCGCCGATGCGCCATTTATGCCAACCAAAGGTGTCCCGAATCTCCCGGATAAGTCCGGTTTGGCAGTGTTGCGCCTTCTTTTCCGAACCTGGTTGGTTTCCAATTGCCTCACACTTAGCGACCGAGTAAGTATGGCAGTTGGCGTTGAAACACGCCTTCCGTTCCTCGACCATCGCCTCATCGAACTGGTGATGCGATTGCGAAGGGGCACTCCCGACCATCAACTTGGACATAAGGCCGGGCTTCGGCAAGTTCTAGAGGGCGTGCTGCCTGAAGAGGTGCTTAACCGCCCTAAACGCGGCTTCCAACCCCCTGAGTGGAAATGGCTTTCATCCGTTGTGTCGAAATACGGACAAGATCTGTGCGGAGGTAAATTAGAGGCGGCGGGGATTGTCTCCAGGAAGGGAACAAAAGCCCTGCTGGCAAATTTTGCTTCGCAAGGCTGGCCTACACTTTTTTTCGCATACAAGCTCGTGCTTCTTGAACAGTGGCTTCGGCTGGTCGTCTTTGGAGCGGGTGGGCCGCCATGACGGGCAAATTCACAAAACCTGCGCCGGTCGCACTGTTCGCCTACAATCGTCCCGATCACCTAAGAAGGACAGTCGAGGCACTTGCTAAAAACGACCTCGCCTCGGAGACCAGACTGATAGTATTCTCGGACGGGAATCGCAGCGAGGCGGATGCCAGGGCCGTTGCCGAGGTGCGCAAGTATCTCGCGGGCGCCAGCTCCTTTGAGTCAGTAACGGTCCACGAGCGCCCGCGAAATTTTGGGCTGGCAGATTCGATCGTCGATGGCGTGACCTCTACCATGGAACTGTATGAACGGGTAATTGTGCTCGAAGACGACATTCTCACTTCACCCGTTTTTCTGAGCTATATGAACGATGCCCTTGAACGGTACGCCAATGAACAAAAAGTGATGCATATTACCGGCTACATGTTTGATATCGACTGGAAAGGGTTGCCTGAGACTTTTTTCATGCGGCAGTCTTCCTGTTTGGGATGGGCGACCTGGAAGCGGGCCTGGAAACACTTCCATCGCAACGGCGCGGACTACATCAACAGGTTCACTCCAGTAGATATTCACCGGTTCAATCTGGACGGCGCCTATGATTACTGGTCACAGCTTCTGGCCAATTACCAGGGAACCATGAAGACATGGGCCGTTTTCTGGTATGCCTGCGTGTTCTCGAAAGGCGGCCTGTGTTTGCATCCGCGCACAAGCCTTGTCGAACACATCGGAAACGACGGGTCTGGCACTAACTGCGGAAGCTCGCAGGTTTCTCATCGCACGACTCCAGCGTCAGTGGGCCCAATTCGGTTTTTTCCTGAACTGATCGAGGAGCACCCGGAAGCGATCAGTCGTGTGCAACAGTCTTTGAGTCATCTATTCGGAAAAGACTCGCACCGGCGCAATTCTTTGCGGCGGTTGGTCAAACGTATTTCTGGTCTGGTCCTTCACCGCTAGGAAGCAAATGGGCTTTTTTTCTGATTATATGGCTGGAATACGCTCAAGGCGCATGATAAAGGCATTCAAGAATGGCGGGTTTAAACCCTGGACGCAAGGATATGAATTTTATAAATGGGACAACATAGAGAAAGTCATTTCTTCGGACGGCTTATTTTACGGCAGGCTGGGAAAAGAGGGCTTCGGTTACAGGATAGACGAACGGATTGTAGAATACGGGTGGCTTTTCACAAAACTTACGGCTGAACCGGCCACAATGCTCGATGCCGGCTCGGCGCTTAACCACCGCATAATAGTCAATCACGAAAAAATCAGGAATAAAAAATTGTTTATCAGCACTCTCGCCCCTGAAGGCGTCGCTTTTTTGCATCTTGGCATTTCCTATGTCTACGAGGACCTTCGGGACACTTGTTTTCGAGAGAAGCTGTTCGACTGCGTTGCATGTATTTCAACGATAGAACATATCGGACTCGATAACTCTTTTCTCTATACCACGGACCAAAGCAAGAACGAAAATTCCCCTAAGGATTACCTGCTCTTAGTTGATGTGCTCTATTCGCTCTTAAAACCCGGTGGATCGCTATACCTTACGTTCCCTTTCGGCAAAGCTAAAAACCACGGCTGGTTTCAGGTTTTTGACTCTGAGATGATCTCAGAGCTGGTGCAGCGGTTCCGGCCTTCAAGGTATGCGGAAGAAATATTTCAGTACAGCCGGGACCGATGGCATGTCTCCTCCCGTGAAGAGGCCCGGGATGCGGCTTGCTTTGACATAAACGTACAAAAAACCTACGATCCGGACTTCGCTGCATTTTCACGTGCCGTTGCCTGCCTGGAGCTTGTTCGATGAGCCGCACTATAAGTAGGATCATCAACCGGCTCATAGGGCCTGCGGATCACCCGGACAGGCCCAGGCCCGCCAGCGATTGCGGCCAGTGTATTTCGGGCACTGGCAGCGTCCTATACCCTACGGCACGGGTGAGCAATATATTTGGTGACCCGAAAGCTATCACCCTGGGCGAGCATACCCATGTACGCGGAGAATTGCTGACATTCGGGCACGGCGGGACTATCAGTATCGGCAATTACTGTTACGTTGGAGAGGGGACGCGAATCTGGTCCGCGCTGTCTATTCATATCGGCGACCGGGTGCTTATCGCGCACAACGTAAATATTTTCGACAACGATACCCATCCCATTGACGACGCTGCCGCGCGACACCGGCAATTCGTCGAGATCATAACTACCGGTCACCCACGATCTATCTGCCTTAACGAAGCACCGGTAACAATTGAGAACGATGTTCTTATCTGCTGTCAGAGCGTCATCCTGTCCGGCATCACCATCGGGGAGGGCGCGGTAGTAGGAGCCGGTTCGGTAGTAACGAAAGACGTTGCCCCATATACGCTGGTTGCCGGCAATCCAGCCTGCACGATCCGTAAGATAGGCATTTCCAAATGACCGTTTCCCCTGCGCAGAGGTATCAAATGACTTGGGAGCAGGCCGTCGATTGGCTCAGAAAACAGCCCGATCAGGCGCTCCTTGTCCGAGCCTGCTTTTTTGACGATCCTCTGCTCGATGCAGCCCGAAGGTACCATGCCGGCCCTGAGTGGTCGGCGGTCCGCAAACTGCTTCCGCTATCGGCCGGAACTGCCCTCGACGTGGGCGCAGGCCGCGGCATCGCATCCTACGCACTTGCCGCAGACGGCTGGACCGTGACCGCGCTGGAGCCCGATCTTAGCCTACTTGTCGGTGCTGGGGCCATCCGTACCCTGGCCGCCGAAAGCGGGCTGTCAATTACCGTCATTCCGGACTTTGGCGAGCGAATGCCGTTCCCGAATGCCTCCTTTGAGTTGGTGCACGCGCGGCAACTCCTCCACCATGCCCGCGACCTCGATTTTCTTTGCCGTGAGTGCTGCAGGGTCCTCAAACCCGGCGGTACATTCATTGCCACACGCGAACACGTGGTAGACAACGAATCGGACCTGGCGAGGTTTCTCGGTGCGCATCCCCTTCATCATCTTTACGGCGGTGAGAACGCATTCCCTCTGTCGCGCTATTTGAGGGCGATCAGCGACGCCGGGATCGAGATTACCACTATCCTCTCGCCATGGGAAAGCGACATCAATTTGTTCCCGGCTACACTCGATGACATACGCTCGTCTCTGGCCCATCGTTTAGGGTTTCCGTTCCCTCGGCTGATTCCCACCCGGCTTGTGCATTGGGCGAGCAGACGGCTAAAAGCCCCTGGAAGGCTTTATACTTTTGCAGGCAGGCGGCCATGAAGGAGCTTGCATTTGTCACCGGGGCTTCCGGCTTCCTTGGGCGTCACGTAGCTCGATGTCTGGCCGGGCGCGGTTTTCGCGTCGCGGGAATTGGCTACGACGATTGGTGCGGCCTTTCGCCCGCTGACTGGGGTATGGATTTCTGGAAAACAGCACCCGTTACTTTGGAGAGTCTCGAAACACTTGCTAAAGATGCGGGCGAGCCAGCAATGGTAGCTCATTGCGCCGGGGGAGCAAGCGTAGCGTTCTCACTGTCACACCCTCATGAAGACTTCCATTCAACGGTTTCAACCGCCGTAGATGTCCTGGAATTTGCCCGCAGACGAGCCCCGGCGGTGAGAATTGTGTACCCGTCGAGTGCAGCTGTGTACGGGGCTGCAAATGTCCTCCCTCTGAGCGAAGACACACCTCTGGCTCCCATATCCCCCTATGGCTTGCATAAGCGGATCGTTGAGGACCTTTTCCTGGAGTACTCCACCGGTTGGAACGTCCCAACGGCCCTAGTCCGTTTTTTCTCCCTGTACGGTGAAGGGCTGCGCAAGCAACTCCTCTGGGATGCTTGCAACAAAGCCCGTGAAGGGGTTTTCACATTTTTTGGCACCGGTGACGAACTCCGTGACTGGCTGCACGTATCAGATGCGGCCGAACTGTTTCATTTGGCAGGTCAAAACGCAGGAGCCCAATGCCCCATCGTAAACGGAGGTACGGGTAAAGGCCATAGCGTCCGGGATATTCTGACTCAAATGGGTCTGTTGTGGCTGCCACGGATGGTGCCCCAGTTCTCCAAAGTCTCCAAACCCGGCGACCCATGCCATCTGGTCGCTGACATCCGACATGCGCAGTCAATGGGATTTGTTCCCAAAGTCGAGCTCGCATCCGGTCTTGCCGCTTATGTGCGCTGGTTCAGAAAAGATCTCTGCTGATGATACGCGTCGCCTGGATACTCGTTGACGATCCCCTGTGGATCGGGGGGCTCAATTATTTTCGGAACCTGATGGAGGCCCTTATCTCCTTGCCCGAACCACTCATCGAACCCGTGGTGATCGGATCTCCTGCAGGCCTGCCCTCGCCGTTAAACATGTGCACATCAATTCCTCGACCCTCGCGCCCTCGTTTCTGGCCCTCGAGGATACGCGACCACATCGATCGGAAGATGCTGCATAGGGGAGGCTATTTCGCCAGGTCACTGGTGGAAAATGAAGTACGGCTTTTGTCCCACGCTCAGTGGCTGGGCCCCAATTCTCCCGTTCCGGCATTGTGCTGGATCCCTGATTTCCAACATCGTCGGCTTCCCCAGTTTTTCTCCGCCCAGGAGATCCATTCCCGCAACTCTATCCATTCAGCTATGGCTGGCAACGCGCAGGGGATTCTCCTTAGCAGCAAGGATGCCCGCCGCGACTTCTGCCTTTTTCATCCGGAAGCGGCTGAAAAAGCTTACGTGCTGAATTTTGTCGCCCATGTGCCGGATGCCTCCGCCCTGCCCCCCTCCGATACGGTGCTAGAGAAGTACGGTATTGGCGAGCCTTTCTTTCATCTTCCGAACCAACTGTGGGCTCACAAAAATCACAGGGTTGTCGCCGAAGCGTTGGGAATTCTGGCCTCCCGGAGCCGCCGGCCGCTGGTAATAAGCACCGGCTTGACTGAAGACTACCGCAACCCCGGCTATTTCAAGTCGATTTGCAAACGGCTCGAAGACACATATCTTGCCGACCGCTTACGATTCCTCGGTGTGGTTCCCTATGCCGATATGGCAGTGCTCATGCGAAGTTCGCTCGCTGTTATAAACCCATCGCTTTTCGAAGGTTGGAGCACTCCCGTCGAGGAGGCAAAAAGCTTTGGCAAACGTATCCTGCTTTCCGATATCGCAGTGCACAAAGAACAAGCTCCGGAGAGATCGGCCTATTTTGATCCGCATGATCCCTCGGCTCTTGCCGAGCAGATGCTCGATGTACTTGAAACCTCAAACCCGGATCATGAGCGCGCCGAACTGGAACGTGCCGCAGCCGTTCTGCCTCAACGTTTGCGACAGTTTGCCGGGGCCTATCAGGAAATCGTCCTTGACGTCATCGCACGGCACAAGAAGCGGGTGCGGAATTTCAGTTTCTTATACCCCTTATCCTCTCTTACGCCATGACCCATCTTTGAAGAGGATCAACCGCCTGTTTAACTTCCGTTTGTATTTATTAGGCAGCAAGTCATTTGCCGCTTTAAGGATTTTGCCTTCCAGGGTATCCAGCCAGGACGAGTTTTCGGCGATTTGATCAAACTCCCGCTCATACGCGCGCATCTGTTCGGTGAGCTGGCCCGGCCTCGTGCGATACCCGGCTAGACAACTGTGTGCAACATATAAAACCGTTTGCTGGGAAAAAGACCGCCACAGGAAGAAGTCGCCGGCGAGCCTGAATTTATTAAAGGCATCCATATTTACCCGGCGCAAAAGCTCAGATCTCCAGAAAGTCGATTCCTGCTGAATGTGAGGAAGCATCCTGCCGAATACGCCCTTTCGGATTAACCGCCCCGGGTAGCCAATTGGGAGAAACGTATCTGTGATCTGACCCTCTGCGTTGTAACATACCGGCATGCCGGTTAGCCACTTTACCTCGGGGTATCTGTCGAAGATGGAAGCCACCGTCGAAAAGGCCCCTGGGAGATAAAAATCGTCCGCATTGATGTACGCTGTCACATCGCCGGTAAGTCTGGCAAAACCTTTGGAAAGAGCGTCGTAGAGCCCTTCGTCTTTTTCGGAAAAGAACCTGGTGATGATCTTACGGCATGGGCTCGTCGCACCGCCGGATTCGTAAACTGAGAACAGATCTGTCACAATTTCGACGGTTCGATCCCCCGATCCTCCATCGATCACAATATATTCGATCTCGAAATCGCCCCTTTGACCGAGAACGCTCATAAGCGTTTGCTCGATATATTGCTCCGCGTTGAGACATGCGGTGAGAATGGATATCCTCATGGATTTTCCCTACTCCAGAATTGCCATGCGACAAAGGCCTGTTCGGCACCTGTCAAACGTATTGGGAATAGGCAAAAATTTGCGCGTCACTCCGGCAAAAGAACATATCGACCTGCCAGAACGCCCTGTCATAGACGCGAAGCATGGGGCAGGCTATGTCGTAGCATCGGAATCCCAGCTTTTCCATATAAAAACATGTATCGTGAAATCGGAGTGAACTGTCGGTGATGTTGAAGTTATATGTCTCCATTATGATTAGATTGGTCCGAAGCAAGGTATCTTTAGCGCCGCTGAGGATCGGAAGTTCGTAGCCATGAGTATCGAACTTCAGCAAATAAGGGGCCTTCAGCCCCTTTTTCAACACGATGGCGTCGACGGTTCGAACGGGCACTACGCGGGCGACTCCTCCCGTTCCGCCCACTGTGCTTCCGTCCAGGTCGGCAGAGACATAGAGTATTGCCCGGCTGCCGTCAACTTCCCCCGCCGCGCACAATTCATAGTCAAAGTTGGATCGGGTCCGCTTGAGATTTTCAAGCGCCGTCTCCCTTTCACTCAGAGGCTCAAGGGCGAAAAAGCGCTTCCCGGGGAAAAACTCCATTGCTTCGAGGCTCCATTTGCCGTCCGAAGCCCCGATGTCTATGACAGTATTGATCTCTACCCCATGTTCGATAATTCTTGCAAGGGCCGATTTCATCTGGAAATCGTCCGAATCACTTCTGACGACCCTTGCGTCAAACGGTCGAACCAGCGAATCCATGATTTTCAGGAATAAATGTTTCATAAAGAATTTCTGAAGATAATAATATCTTCAATCACGTCCGTTCAGTCGGCATATCGCATGGAGAACCTCATGGAGACTGCTCAGCCGCCGCAAGAGGCCCGGGACCCATGGAGTCAATAACATGGTTGCATCTCAAACCCCGCATCGGGACAGTTCTGTTGGCTTAAGGCTCTTGATCTGTGGGCCTTTCTTAAACCAACAAGATTGCCTGATTGGGAGGAGCCGGGCTACCAGCGCAACATAACCGAAAATCACTGAGCCTGTCCAAGAGAAATTTGCCCCCGATATTATCCCTGCAACGACCGTTCAAGCGGGCTCAGATCAACCAGGCAACAGCAGACCTTAGCATCGACACCCTTCGTGGTGCATCGAGTTCTACGGAAACTCCGCCGCAAGAACAATATATTACGTGTCGATTATCTGTTGGGCAATCGTATACGGAACGGACTCTTTGGCAACGATTTTCTGCACCATTTGATCGGCAGAATCTCCACTGGCTTCGATCCTTTCGATGATAGCCGTCAGCGCCTGATCTTTTCTGAAAGATGAAACCATTGTACAGGCGCTGCTGTGAGTATATACTTCCGCCATGCAGCGTCAGTGCGCGGGTTGAAAGCGATGAGAAGAAGGCCGACGCATAATGGCCATCGCGCGGGCGGGACAGGAGCGGACGCTCAGCAAATGTACATATTTTCACGGGATGCGTGAGCTGCTCGATATTGTCGAGAGGGTGCCCAAATGCGCCCCTGCAAGGTGAGAAGGAATCCGGCATTGAATCCTGAAGTTAATTTCCTACAGGCGTTCAGGGACAAAGAGGTGCTCATCACTGGAGGACTCGGTTTCATGGGGTCCAATCTTGCCGCCGAACTTGTAAACCTCGGCGCAGCGGTCACTCTGATCGACAGCCTCATTCCCGAATATGGCGGCAACCCGTTCAATATCGACAGCATACGCCGGGAGGTCGTTGTAAATATCTCCGATGTGCGTGACGAGCACAGCATGCAGTATCTGGTGAAGGGAAAGCACTACCTGTTCAACCTTGCAGGCCAGACAAGCCACATGGATTCAATGGCGGACCCTTACACCGACCTGGAAATCAACTGCAGGGCCCAGTTATCGATTTTGGAAGCCTGCCGCAAACAGAATCCGGAGATCAAAATCGTTTTTGCGAGCACGCGCCAGGTTTATGGGAAGCCCGATTATCTTCCGGTAGATGAAAAACATCTTGTCAGGCCCGTGGACGTTAACGGAATAAACAAGATGGCGGGCGAATGCTACCATATTCTCTACAATAATGTTTATGGAATCCGATCCTGCGCCCTTCGTTTCACCAACACTTACGGCCCCAGAATGCGCGTAAAGGATGCGCGCCAGACGTTTCTGGGGATCTGGATCAAGCTGCTGGTGGAAGGCAAGCCGTTCGAAGTCTGGGGCGGCGACCAGCTAAGGGATTTTAGCTATGTTGACGACGCTGTGGATGCGCTTCTGCTTGCCGCAGAAAGCGATGCGGTAAACGGTCAGGTATGCAACCTTGGCGGTCAGGATGTGATCAGCCTGAGCGGGCTGGCCGACCTGCTGCTGGAGATAAACGGAGGGGGGGACTTCAAAGTGATGTCCTACCCGGCATCCCGCAAAACAATCGATATCGGCGATTATTATGCGGATTCAGGGCTTTTCCAGGACCTGGTCGGATGGAAACCCAGCGTAGACCTGCGGGAAGGATTGTCGAAAACCCTGTCGTTTTATCGAATGAACCTGGAACATTATTTATGAAACCATCGGGGGACGCCCCGCTTTCCATTCCTCAGTCGAGCCCGCTTGCATCCTATCTGAGCCGCAAACAGGAGATCGAGGCCGCGATTGATAAGGTCCTGCGGAGCGGCAGGTATATCCTGGGCGAGGAAGTGGCTGCCTTCGAACATGAACTGGCGCGCTACCTCGAAGTCAAGCACGCAATCGGGGTCGGCAGCGGGACTGATGCGCTCTATCTGGCGCTTCGCGCCTGCGGGGTTGGAGACGGCGACCTTGTGGTGACCGTTTCGCATACTGCTGTGGCTACGGTTGCGGCGATCGAGATGTGCGGGGCTCATCCGGTTTTTGTCGATATTCGGGGGGATGATTTCACGATGGACCCCGCGATGGCCGCAACAGCAGCGGACCGCTTTCAGGGGCGCGGCCTGAAAGCAATAGTCCCCGTGCATCTTTACGGACATCCGGCTGATATGCAATCTATTTTGAGCGTGGCTAAACGGTACGGCCTCTGGGTTGTCGAGGATTGTGCGCAGTCAGCGGGCGCAACGCTCATAGGCAAAAAAGCCGGTTCGCTGGGAGATATTT
>DASPQK010000260.1:0-6156 GCA_035624985.1 Syntrophobacteraceae bacterium
ATCCGATGGATGTGCTCCAGGCATGCGTCCCGGTACTAGGCATCGCTGACCCTGAACTGTATGAGGACTCCAAGGAGGCCAATTACAGAAAGGCTGTCCGGCTCACGGCGCGCATGCCCGCTGTGATCGCTGCCTGGCACCGGATAAGAAATGGGGAGAAGCCGCTTCCGCCTGACAATTCCCTCTGCCATGCCGGCAATTTCCTTTGGCAGCTCACAGGCACAAAACCCGGCCTGGAGATCGCACGCGATCTTGACGTCTGCCTGATCCTGCACGCCGACCATACCTTTAACGCCTCGACATTCGCCTGCCGGGAGGTCGTATCGACAAGGGCCCATATCTATGCGGGAGTCTCCGCGGGCGTGGGAGCCCTTTCGGGAAGTCTTCATGGAGGCGCCAATGCGCGGGTGATGAAGATGCTGCTTGAGGTCGTTTCCGAACTCAAATCGGCGGAGGAGATCGGCGACTGGGTCCGGAACATGATCGAAAGCGGCAGCAAGATAATGGGGATGGGACATGCTGTTTACAAGACCGTCGATCCCCGGTCCAAAATACTCAAAGAAATGTCGCGCCGTTTGGCCGAAAAAACCGGCCATGAGAAATGGTACGAGTATCTTGTCCGTATCGAAGAGGAAGGTCACAAGGAATTCATGGCTCGCGGCAAACCCGCCATCCGGACCAATGTCGATTTCTACAGCGGGTCTGTCTATGCCATGATGGGAATACCCATTGACATTATGCCGCCTGTTTTTGCCATCTCACGAATCACGGGGTGGTGCGCGCACATCATCGAGGAAAAGTTCGCCGAAGCCCAGGAAAAGCCTGCGCTTTACCGACCGGAAGCCGAATATGTCGGCCATTATTGCGGGGTCGTAGGGTGCAGCTATGAGCCTGTTGCGGCAAGGGGTTGATTCGTATGCTGTTCAAGCACGATGTCCTGATTGTAGGGGCTGGACTTGCCGGATTGAGGGCGGCGACCGAAGTGGCCGGTAAGGCCGATGTGGCGCTTTTTAGCAAAGTATATCCCACAAGGTCACATTCAGGAGCGGCGCAGGGAGGAATAGCCGCAGCACTGGGAAATGAGGAACCCGACTCCTGGGAATGGCATATGTACGATACGGTCAAGGGCGGAGATTACCTGACCGATCAGGACGCGGCTGAAATCCTGGCTCAAGACGCCATAAGGGCGGTCTATGAGCTGGAACATATGGGCGTTCCGTTCAACCGCACTCCGGAAGGCAAGATTGCCCAGCGCTGCTTTGGCGGGCATACCAGCAACTACGGCCAGGCTCCCGTTAAGCGCGTATGCTATGCCGCCGACCGGTCCGGACGGGTTATTATGGATACTCTCTATTTTGAAGCGGTAAGAAAGGGCATAAAGATATATCCGGAATTTCACGTGCTCGACCTCATTATACATGGCGGGCAGGTTGCCGGGCTGGTTGCCTGCGAGCTTGCTACGGGTCAGGTGCACTTCTTCCATGCCAGGGCGGTCCTCATAGCGACCGGCGGGTATGGAAAAGTATATAAAGTAACCTCCAACGCCTTCGCGAGCACGGGAGACGGTCTTGCTCTGACCTACAGGCGCGGTCTGCCGCTGGAGGACATGGAGTTTGTTCAGTTCCATCCCACCGGAATATGGGGGCTGGGGGTCCTCATAACCGAAGCGGCAAGAGGGGAGGGGGGGATTCTCAGAAACAGCGAGGGCGAGAGGTTCATGGAAAGGTACGCCCCCACTATCAAGGATCTGGCGCCAAGGGATATGGTCTCCCGCGCTATCTATACCGAGATCCGGGAGGGCAGGGGAATAGACGGACAGGACTATGTCTATCTTGACCTCACTCATCTTGGTGAAAAGAAGCTGGCTGAAAGGCTTTCGGAAATCTGTTCTTTCGTAAAAATTTATCTTGGCCTGGACCCGGCAACAGACCCGATCCCGGTTCATCCTACATGCCACTACATGATGGGAGGCATTGCGGTAAGTCCTGACAGCAATGTCACCGATGTGAAAAACGATCCCGTGCCGGGGCTTTATGCGGCAGGCGAGTGTTCATGCATCTCGCTTCACGGGGCAAATCGGCTCGGCTGCAATTCGCTGCTCGATCTTGTCGTTTTTGGCAGGAGGGCCGGGCGGCACATTATGGAAAATCTGGGCCGCCTTTTCTGGGTGGAGCCGCCCCCGGAACCTGAGCGGGACGCGATGGACCGGATGAGGCAGATCAAGGAAAACAGGAAAGGTGAAAAGCCCGCCGGTATTCGGCGGTCTCTACAGGAAGTCATGATGGAGGGATGCTCGGTTTTCCGGCAAGAACGGGGTTTGCAAAAGACCCTTGAAGCCGTCAGGCAACTCGAACAAAGATCCCTGAACCTCTCCATCGACAACCTGGGAAATTGCTATAACACTGATCTGATGGATGCCCTCGAACTCCAAAATATGCTGCTGCTGGCTGAAGCAATAGCAGCTTCGGCGCTTAAGAGGACCGAGAGCCGCGGTGCTCACTCGCGGCAGGATCACCCCGATAGGGATGATGAACACTGGCTCAAACACACTCTTGTCCGAAGAACGGACTCTGCGACCGCCGCGCCGCTATCGATTACGGCCAGGCCGGTTAGGATCACGCGGTTTCAACCCAAGCCGAGGGTATATTAAGTAAAAGGGCAAAAGTAAAAAGGCAAAAGGGAAAAGGCAAAAGGGAAAAGGCAGATGGAACTTCGATTCAGAATCTATCGGTTCGATCCTCAGTCCGGCAAAGGGGCTTACTATCGGGGATATAGAGTTGAGGCCAGGTCTGAGGAGCGCATTCTTGACTGTCTCAACAGGATTAAATGGGAACAGGACGGAACGCTTGCCTACCGGATGTCCTGCGCCCACGGCGTGTGCGGCTCGGACGGCATGAGAATTAACGGTGTCTGTGCGCTTGCGTGCCAGAAGCTGGTCAAGGATTATTCGGCATCAGAGGAAATCACACTGGAACCACTGCCTTTCTTTCGGGTGCTAAAGGATCTCATCGTAGATATGGATGACTTCCTGGCCGGAATCGATTCCATGCGCCCTTTTCTGATCCAGGACAAGACCCCGCCCGACAGGGAATGGCTGCAAAGTCCCGAAGACCACAAGAAAATGGAGGAGGTGATCCGCTGTATTCTATGCGCCTGCTGCACGGGCTCATGCCCGGTCATGCGGGAAAACCCCCGCTATGTAGGCCCTGCCGCCCTTGTGTGGGCATACAGGCATCTCTATGATTCGCGAGACGGCTGGTTTACCGGCAGGCTCGAAAAGCTTAACGAACCGAACGGCGTATGGCCCTGTCAAAATTATTTCGAATGCACCCGCGTGTGTCCCAAAAGCATACCGGTTACCAGGTCCATCAACTTCATGAAACGGGAAATAAAAAAACAGCTTCCGGGAAAGGGCGATTAATAGGTTGTGTTGTACATCGGCCCCGTTTCCATGTAAATTTCTGCCTGCGAGGGAAATACATGAAGCTCAAGTCGATAAATCCATTTACGGGGGGCCTGAACGCAGAGTTCGATCCGCTGCCTGATGAGGCCTGTAGTGAAGCGGTCCTCAAAGGGAAAGAAGCGTTTGAAGCGTGGAGGAGGCTTCCCGTTTCAGACCGGGTAAAACCTCTGGCCAAACTTGCTTTTATCCTGAGGCAAAACAAAAGGGAACTTTCGCGGGTAGTTACCGTTGAAATGGGCAAGCCGATACGGGAGGCGGTTGCTGAAATCGAGAAATGCGCTCTTGCTTGTGACTATTATCACCAGAACGCAGAAAAGCTCCTTCAGGGCGAAACGGTCGAAAGCGTGGCTGCGAAAAGTTATGTAGTTTTTGAACCTCTTGGCGTCATTCTTGGAATAATGCCCTGGAATTTTCCTTTCTGGCAGGTGGCGCGCTGGGCTGTGCCGACCCTTGCGGCGGGCAATGTGTGCCTTCTAAAACACGCCTCCAATGTTCCCATAACGGCGATCGAGATAGAGAAGGTTTTCCGCGAAGCGGGTTTCCCGGAGCATGTTTTCCAGACGCTGCTGACAGGCCCGCAAGGCGCCGAACGGCTCATAGAGCAGGGCCAAATTGACGGGGTTTCGCTTACCGGAAGCGTTTCCGCCGGGGCCAGCGTCGGTTCGCTCGCGGGAAAAAACCTGAAGAAAGTCGTGCTCGAACTAGGCGGCTCCGACCCGTTTATTGTCCTGGATGACGCGCACCTGGAGAAAGCCGCTCATGCAGCGGTGAAATCCAGAATGGGGAATGCCGGTCAAAGCTGCATCGCCGCCAAACGGCTGATAGTGAAAGAGTCTGTTTCCCGGGCCTTCAGGGAAAAATTCATCGAGGTGATTAACAGCCTGAGGATTGGCGACCCGATGGATGAGTCTACCGATATGGGACCGGTTGCCAGGGAAGAATTTCTGGAAACTCTTGGCGAACAGCTCGACGATGCTTTGAAAAAGGGCGCCCTGATACACCGGGGGCCCAAGCCGCCGGAACAGGGTTTTTTCTTCCAGCCGGTCATTTTGTCACAGCTTACTGAGGATATGAGAGTGTTAAGGGAGGAGGTCTTTGGACCGATTGCCGCCATGGTCACGGCGCCAGGCGAAGAAGAGATGATCCGGATTGCCAACGAAACTGAGTTTGGTCTCGGCGCTGCGATCTGGACCAGGGACATCTCGAAGGCGGAAAGACTCGCCGGAGAAATCTCATCGGGGTTTATCGCAATTAATGATATTGTAAAGTCAGACCCAAGGCTTCCCTTCGGGGGGATCAAGAAGTCCGGGTTCGGCAGAGAGCTTTCTCATTTCGGTCTGAAGGAGTTCGTAAATATAAAGACCGTCGTTGTAGGTAGCTAAGAAACATGGAATTCAGCGTCCCGACAATTGCTTCCCAGCCCCGGATAAAGCTCTTTTTGGCATTGTCGCGCACGCCGCACGGATTGCTCGACATGGCTGCCCCGGCCCTTGCCGCCCTTCTCTGGCTCGGGGCGATTCCGCCGCTCCATGTGATCGTCATAGGCTTTGTGACGGCCTTTTCCGGCTATACAACCGTGTACGCCCTAAACGATGTCGTAGATTTCCGAACCGATCGGCGCAAAATCCGCGAGTGCGGACTCAAGTGCGCCGCTGGGGACCTGGACGCCGTCTATGCCAGCCACCCAATGGCGCAGGGTCTGCTGAGCCTGAGGGATGGAATCCTGTGGACAGCGGCATGGGGTACGATTACTCTGATCGGGGCATGGCTTCTTAACACGGCCTGCGCAGTCATATTTATACTTGGATGCGTTGCCGAAGCCGTTTACTGCCTGATGTTGAGGCTTAGCTGGACGAGGGCTTTTATAAGCGGCGCGGTCAAGAGCGCAGGCGGGCTGGCCGCTATTTACGCCGTTGCGCCCGGGTGTTCGGCCTCTTTTGTTATAGGGTTTTTCCTGTGGTTCTTTTTTTGGGAAATCGGGGGGCAAAACGTCCCCAACGACTGGAGCGACATGGAGGAAGACAGGCGAATGGGGGCTGCAACCATTCCGGTCAGGTTCGGTCCGCAGCGATGCGGCCGGATAGTCCTGGTCTGTGTGACGACAGCCGTTGCAATGAGTATTGCCCTGTTCTGGCTGACGCCCGCCAGGCTGAGTCCCCTCTATTTTGTGACGGCCGTTCCGGCAGGAATATTTCTACTGCTCCTGCCCGCGTGGCGGCTCTACACGGAGGGGACCGCCGCCCTCGCCTCAGCCCTGTTCAACCGGGCCAGTTATTATCCCGTGACGATGCTCGCAGTTATATTTCTTAGCGCCGTGTTTTAGGGTCACAGGCTTGCTCCTCTTTCCATGCCCGGCCTTTACTGGGAATGCCCCATTTTATTTTGTGCTCCTCCAACTTTCTCCTTGTATTCCGTTACTTTCACAATCGAGAGATCTCTGTCCTGGAAGAGGCGTAATTTTAACTTTGCCGTTGCAACGTCAAAGTTTGCCGTCCGGGCTGATGGGCACTCGCTGTGAGAAAAGGCCGGGATTGACCGGTACTTGCTTGCATAAATTAGCGCAACGTCTCAGAGGTACTCGAAACTCGTCATTCCGGCATGCTTTACCGTGAAAATCCTTGAGCGTGCGGGATGCTCAATGGGCAAAAGTTTCCCCTCCTTTATCGAAAAGCCGATAGAGGTGTCGGGTGATA
>DASPQK010000261.1:0-4065 GCA_035624985.1 Syntrophobacteraceae bacterium
AAAACACATCGCGGGGAGCGGGATACCGTAAGTCCCTCGAAGGTTGGGCGAAGGCAGGCATCAAACACGTCGAACTCACGGACGCGATGCTGGACGAATTTCTCAAAACCGACACCCTGGCGGCGGCGAAGAACGTCCTCGCAGATCTTGGGCTGAGGCCGGTTTGCGCCGCCGCGGTGCTCCCGGACCTCTGGATCCCCGGCCCGGCCCGTGCGGCGTCGTTGGAAACATGGAGACGGCGATGCGAACAGTTCTCGGCGATCGGATTACAGAAGATCTATTGCCCGTCCACCACGAACCGGAGAGTCATTGCGGAAGACTTCAAGGCGACTCCCGGGTGCATTCGCGAAACCGGTGACATTGCGCGGCAATTCAACCTGACCGCAATGATCGAGTTCGTGCGCACTTCAACCCACCTGGCGACGCTTAGCACCGCGCTCAAGATGATCCGGGAGGCGGCCCATCCCAACGTGCGCCCGATGCTGGATTTCTTCCATTTCTGGTCGGGAATGAGCAAATTCGAAGATCTCGATATGATCCGTCCGGGCGAGATCGCCCATGTCCACTTTCAGGACATTTTGGACACGCCCCGCGAGTTGATCGACAATAACGGGAGGGTTATTCCCGGCGACGGCAGCGCTCCGATCGTCTCCATTCTCAAGAAATTAGCTGAGAAACAGTACTCCGGAGCGCTTTCCGTGGAGCTGTTCCTCATGGCGCTCCAACAGGGAGATCCTTTCGATGTGGCCACCCGGATTAAGCAGAAGTGCGAGGCCGTGATGCGTCAGGCCAATGTCCTGTAAAGGGCACCCACCCTGTTCGTCCGGGCCGAGGCTGTGCAAATTAGGAAAATCATCATGCGAACAAAGGCATGAAGAAATGAGATTTTAATCTAGTGGAATACTCTCCGAGTCGCCTCGTCTTCCGGGTGGGGCGGCTCCTTTGTTTCCATCCGTAATCTACAATACTAACCGTATAAGGATTGTGAACGTTCGTGAAGCCAACGATCAGCCGATGACCTTAAAAAGCCTCAAAAGACTTCTTGCAAGGAAAAAAATGAATTCCTAAGATTACCCTAAAATAGATTCATCCACGGAAGAAGGACGAGGAAAAACCCGACTTCTTCCCCTTTATTTCCGGTAGATCCGGGAGGGGAAAGAGCCGGGTTTTTTTATGGATGAAAACAAATTCGATGAGCCGATCAATTTCCGGCCCCGGAAGCACGGCCTGACCTAGGAGGCGATTGCGATCAAAGGGATATTGGTGACGAAGGAAATGCCAATTTTTTCAATAAAGGGGAGGTTGGTGACCAGCGGAGCGCGGGCGCCCACATTTATGAAGGGCACGCCCGTGACCAGGGGGAAATCGGGGTATCGCTTAATTCCCGTAATCCTCGGGTGACAAATTTTGACAGATAGTGAGATTTCAATCACAGATAGAGATTTGGATAAACGGACCGTTTATGATAGGTTAATAAAACAAGGCAAAATTCGGGCATGGCGATCGCGGAGCAGATCGTGGTGGTTGAAAAATCAAGGAGGAAATAAAATGGCTAAATATCGGATTGGCATTTTAAAGGGAGATGATATCGGCCTGGAAGTAGTGCCTGCGGCCGTACAGGTGATCAAAGCAGCGGTGAAACGCTATCCTTCTATAGTCATTGACTGGTCTGACTTGCCGATAGGCTATCCCTCATATATGGCCAATGGTGAAACGCTTCCGGAAGCCACGCTACAGGCGTTGTACAAATTGGATGGTTGGATCCTGGGGCCCATCGGCCATATGGCCTATCCCAAGACCGATCCGAAGGCCATCAACCCTCACCCGATCCTGCGTCGTCAATTTGACTTGGTAAGCAATATCCGGCCAACCAAGTCCTTTGCTTCGCTGCCCTGCCTGCACCAAAATGTCGATTTGGTCATTGTAAGGGAAAATAATGAGGATTTTCAACCAGACCGCAATATGTACAAGGGCGTAAGCGAATTCATGCCCACTCCGGATATGGCTCTGTCTATGCGGGTTATAACCCGGCGCAACTCGGGATTAGTCGCCAAATCGGCCTTCGATTTGGCCCGGCAGCGCAACAGGCGCAAAAAAGTGACGGCCATTCACAAAAATACTGTTTTTAAGCTTACTTGCGGTCTGTTTGTCGATACTTGCAGGGACGTGGCCAAGGAATATCCAGATATTCAGTTCGAAACGATAAGTGTCGACACGTTCGCAATGCAACTGGTGATGCGCCCCCAGAATTATGATGTGGTGGTCGTTACGAATATGTTTGGGGACATCCTGACCGACGAGGCTGCAGGGTTGGTTGGCGGATTAGGTATGGCCCCAGGACTGTGCTCAGGTCCGCATTATGCTATGGCTCAAGCAACGCATGGTTCGGCTCCAGACATAGCCGGGAAAAATATTGCCAACCCCTACGCCATGGTCATGTCAGGCCAGATGTTGTTGTCCTGGTTAGGCAACAAGAAGCAGGACCCGGATGCTGTCAAAGCGGCCAATGACATCCAGCTGGCCGTGGAAAAAGTATTAGAGAATAAGAAAGCGGTCACGCCTGACCTGGGCGGCAGAGGTTCCACTTCCGGAATGGGTGACGCCATCTGCCAGGCGCTTGGTGAAACCTGAGCTTAAGGCGATGCTACCCAATAATAGCCCGCTGCTCATCTCCAAGGCAGGAATTGCATGCGATCAAGAAAACTCAAGATGTACTGCCCTTAAGGACAATGTTGTCCTTGAGTTTTTTGGGTTGCCCGCTCTGAAACCGCTAAATCGTATTGTTCTGTTGGGCAATCAACATCATCAAATCCTCCCGCTCTTTGCGAACGTGTTCCCGGGTCATTTTTTCAACAAGGTCTTTGTCTCTCTTTTTAATTGCCGGCACAATTTGCCGGTGTTCCGAAAGAGAAGAATTGATTCCTTTCCCTGAGCTGAGGATGTAGGACCGCAGAAATTTTACGTTAACGCGAATGCCATGATAGATCTCTACGAGGCGCTTGTTTTGAGCGCAAATAATGATCTTGTTGTGAAAGTCCGAGCTAGCCGACATGTATTTTTCAAGATCACCGCTTGCGGTCAGACTTCACGGCCTTTGGCCAATCGGGTGCATAATTGCCAAATTCCAACTTTTCGAGCCTGTTGCAATCGGGAATCTTCACTAGATCTTGCTTACGTTCCTTGTTCCCGGCCCTTTACGCCTTTTTCAACTCGGAAGTGCAGTTGGGGCAGCGAGTCGCTTGAATCGGGATCTTGGTAAAGCAGAACGAGCAATCCTTGCTGGTAGGCGTGGCTTCTTCCTGCTTTCTAAACCGGTTGACACTCCGGATGAGCAGAAAAATGGCAAAGGCCACAATCAGGAAGTTAATGATCGTATTGATGAACAGGCCCACATTCATCGTAACTGCTCCGGCGGCTTTGGCGGCTGCGACGGAGGCGTAGGGTCCCGGTGTCTTTCCTTCTTTGAGAACGGCAAAGATGTTGGAGAAGTCTACGTTACCCAGCAGGAAGCCGATGGGTGGCATGATTACATCGTTTACCAGGGAGGTAACGATGAGCCCGAAGGCTGCGCCAATGATAATGCCAACGGCCATATCCAGCATGTTGCCCTTCATCGCAAATTCTTTAAATTCTTTAAACATATTACCCTCCCTTCATATGATTGATTCTCCAGGTATGATCTTAGGGTTAAAATGAGTATTGCAAACTGAGTATCGTGGTGAAGTCATCTTTAACCAGCCCTGGGTCCGGGTCACTGTTGCGCAGCCAGATATTCGCCAGGCGCAACGCCCACCCGGATCCCAAGGGTGAAATCAAGGCCGCCTCATTCCGTAAGGTGTAACGTCCTCCATAGCTCAAACTGGGATAAATCTGAATATAGTCGGTAAAAGCCAGGAATTTGAAAATTTGATAGCGAAAGTTAGCAGCAAGACGGGCAGCTGAATATTGCTTGTTTGGGTTGGGGATATGTTGTTCCGATGTATAAGCATAACCGCCTTCAACACTCAGGCCTTTAACCGGATCATCCCAGATTTGATACCCGGCACCGGGACCGGCGGTGGTTCG
>DASPQK010000262.1:0-13842 GCA_035624985.1 Syntrophobacteraceae bacterium
AATCCCAGGTCCGTTGTCCATAACCTCTACAAACGTCTTTCAACCCTCATTTGCTCACCGGCAGAGTTGGGGGACCGCCGGTAAGACTGACGGCCCAGTTTTTGGGCGGCACAATATCCGTCATACGGTCGAGTCTGCCGATTCGGGTGAGCTGATCGATAATCTGCTGCCAGGCGCAGGGCAAATCGCGTGAAATCTCACATTTGCCATCCACCGACCCTCCGCACGGACCATGCAGAATCGATTTGGCGCACCTGGCGATGGGGCAGATACCACCCGTATAATCCAGCATGCACTGACCGCACTCTTGGCAGCGCTCCCCATCCCGCCATTCGCCGTGACGACCGCCAAGTGAAACCGTATTGCATCCGGGGTGAACGGGCCTGTCCACTACCGCTGCGACGGCCTGGACGCCAATGCCGCAACAGAGCACCAACAAAGAGTCAGAGTCCACTATCTTTTTCTCGTGCGCCTGAAGGGTCAGTCTGGCGAGTTGCTCGTTGCAGACGAAGTCAATCATGGAGATTCCGGTAATGGATTTGCCCTCTCCTTCAAGCCTCTTTTGCATCTCCTTCGCCTGTTGTTCACCGCCGGTTTGACACCCCTCCGCGCATCCCCTGCATCCAACAATGAATACCTTACCCTCGCCACCGAGGTACGAAAGGATCTCTTCCATGGGTTTCTGTTCGCTGATAAGCATATTCGTCCCTCATCTAGCCAGTTTCCTGGTCTGGAATAACCTCTTTCAAAACTATCCTGACGACATCATGGATGCGGCCCCGGAGTTCCTCCGAAAGCTCCGTCCCCCATGCTACCTCTTTTGGCTCAACTCCAATTATGACGGTCTTTTGGGGTTTGTTGCCGGTAACCTCGCTTAGCTTGAGGCTGTCCACCAGGCTGATCTGGTGAACCGAGGTCATCATGGAGCTTTCGAACTCAACATCTTCCGGGGTGAATCTGTAAATAGCCCCAGGCTCACCACCTCCGTAGACCGCATCTATGACTACAAGCTTCCCAACCGGCTCGTCCCCCTGCCAGCAATCGGGGACAGTTCCGGCTTCGATGATTTCCACCGGAAAGGTAATGGTCCGCCTGGCCAGTTCCCGAGCTACGTGCACTCCAATCCCTTCATCCTTGAGCAGCTCGTTGCCAACTCCCAGAACCACTACTCTGCCTGTGCACACTTTATCCACCCGATCTACCCTACGCGAAATTTCGCCAGGGTTCTTCCCTTAGGCGTCATAACGTGAATGGCGCACGCAAGGCAGGGGTCGTAGGACCTGACGATGCGCACCAGTTCGAAAGGATTAGCCTCATCCTTGACCTTGGTCCCGATAAGAGCCTGTTCCAGGGGCCCGGGCTGTCCCTGGTCATCCTTCGGGGACATATTCCATGTGCTGGGAACTACACACTGGTAGCGGCTGATCCGCTTGTTCTTTATTTCTATCCAATGGCCCAGGGCGCCGCGGGCGCCGTCAATAAGGCCCATCCCGCTTGACTCATCGGGAATTTCATAAGGGACATACACCGGTTCTCCCGGCTTGAGCTGAAGCAACCAGTCTCCCATCGAATCGGCCAGCACTTTTGCGCACAGAGCGCGCGCCAGGTGCCGTCCGAGAACGGAGAACAGTGCCTGGGGTTGGGCGCCAGCCTGAGACAGGGCGGAATCCACGAGCGCTTTGACGGCCGGCTGGCCGGAAACATAGCTGGCCAACACCCTGGCGAGGGGCCCAACCTCACAAACCTTGCCGTCGTATCTTGGCGCCTTGACCCAGGTGTAACCCTTGCCCCAATTCTCGGTAGGCACGGTCTTGCCTTCGGCTGGCTTTAGACCTGTGGTGGAATTCTCATACCAGGAATTGGCAACATACTCGGCGATCTTGCTCGCATCGACCGGCTGGAACTTCAAATCGCTCGAAACAATCCCCGATTTCATCAGCCGGTTTCTCGTAAGGTAGTCCGGGTTGGTTCCATCGAGGTCGTAGTTGCCATAGGAAAGAAAGTTAGCGCAGCCGCGCCCTATTTCGAAATAGTCCCCATAGGTTTTGGCGACGGCAAAGACGTCAGGTATATAGACGTTGTCGATGAAGTCCTTGATGTCGTTTAGCTTCCACAGGAAGGAGGCTATTTTGTCAACTGTGGGCGTTTCGGTGACCCCGCCCGGGACTACAGCCGGATTATGGGGCACTCTGCCTGAGAAAATAGCCATCATCTCCTGGCCCTTGCGCCGGACTTCGAGCGCCTGCACATAGTGGCCGACCAATACCTGGTCTACTGCAGCCGGGAAACGATAGTCCCCCTCCATACGGGGAACGAAAGGCCCAAGCTCTCCCCGCCCTATGAAGGCCTTCACGGAGTTCAAAACGGGGTCTGCACCGTCGTAAGCGGCTACCTTGGTAACATCCACATAGTCCAAAGCAGCCAGATGATAAAAATGAAGTACGTGATCGGACAGGTGAGCTGCGCCTAAAATCAGATTGCGGAGAATCCTGCCGTTATCCGGTATCTTGTCCGCTATGCCAAAAGCGCTGTCCAGGTTGAAGGTAGCGGCCATAGCGTGGCTGGTCGGACATACTCCGCAGATGCGTTGAGTAATCTGCTGGGCGTCACGCGGGTCTCGACCCTGGAGGATAAGCTCAATGCCCCGGAAAAGAGTGCCCGTGGTCTTGGCCTCCTTTACTATGCCGTTGTCAACCAAAGCCTCAACCTTGTAGTGTCCTTCGATACGAGTGATGGGGTCTAACAGAATCTGGCTCATTTATCCAAACCTCCTCTACCGGCTGGCGCCAATGTTGGGCAAACTGACGTCGGGGGCCTTCTCATAAATGGGTGAGACCAGGTCGGGGAAGCCGGGGCTGCAGCAGCCTATACACATTCCGCCACAGCCAACGCACCAGTTGGTTCCGCCGTTCCAAAGCCTATTGGGGCAGTCGGCATGAGTTACCGGCCCCTTACAACCCAACTCGTAAAGACATCCCTCATCGCTAAGTTTCTTGGCAAATTTTTTCTCATCATAATATGCCCGGCGCTGGCAATTTTCGTGGATGAGCTTGCCATAGAACGCCTTAAGGCGCCCGAACTCATCCAAATCTTCGGGCTTGGGCAAACCCGCCAGCAAAACCGTTGCCACGGTGCCCGTGAACCAATCCGGATGAGGTGGACAGCCCGGGACATTTATCAGGGGAGTTTTTATCCCGGCCGAACGGAAGAATTCCGATGCGCTTACGGATTGGGAAACGTTTGGGGCCGCTGCGGCAATCCCGCCGTAAGCTGCGCAGGTTCCCAGGGCAATTGCTGCAAGCGCGTCAGAAGCAAGCTCCTTCACTCTGTCAGTGATTGGAACGGGAGCGCCGTTCCGCTCGCCCAAGCTGCAGTACCTCCCATTTCCACGTGTGGGTATGCCCCCTTCCAACACCAGTACATACCCACCCTTCTGCTGCTTCCATGTACTTTCCATGGCGGTGATGACCTGCTCCCCGCAACCCGCCATTATCGTAGCCTGGTATCTCAGGCTGACATGTTTGCCGGGGAGCACCTCATCGACGAGCAAATTCTTGATGGTGGGGCTTACCGAGTTGAGGACTGAAACAGGGCATCCCGTACAGGTGGCCGCTTGGAGCCAAATGACTGGATATTCGACGGTCTTCGACATTACTGCTCTCCTTGTCTCGACTTCGGCAAAAGGTTGATAATACCAGGGGTCTATCTGTGGCTGCGCATCATACGCGAGCTTGGAAAAAAAGGCAATAGCCTAAAGTGAGGCTTGACATCAAATTTGTCCTTCTCTTAACCCATATCAGAAAAATTGGCAGTCAGCGGGTCCTGTTGCTTCCGATGTCAATTGAAGGGTTTTGTAAAGAAAGGAAACAGAGCGAAGAAAGTGATTTACTATTTCGCATTTTTATGAGCAAATTCCACCGATAAAATTTCTATTCCGGCGATCCCGCCAAGGGCGGGATGGTCCCGGACCCGATCCGGGGGCAGGAATCAAAAGGGATTTTAGAATGAAAAATCCGATTCGATTTATCGGGGCGGGTCCCGGCGACCCTGAGCTCATTACGGTCAAGGGCATGCGATTTCTTCAGGAGGCCGACCGCGTGGTGTATACAGGCTCGCTGGTTCCTAAAACGCTGCTCCAATATTGCAAAGACACTGTTAATGCCTATGACAGTTCGTCCATGACGCTTGAGCAGACACACGCTCTTCTCAGGAAGGGATACGAGGCCGGAGAACGGGTGGTTCGGCTTCATACCGGGGACCCTAGTCTGTACGGCGCCATTGATGAACAAATAGGACTCCTCGACCGTGACGGGATTGCTTATGAAGTGACGCCCGGAGTGTCCGCCGCGTTTGCTGCAGCTGCGGCAATGAACCAGGAACTCACCATTCCGGAGATTTCTCAAACCGTGATCCTGACCAGGCTTGGCGGAAGGACTCCAGTGCCCGAAGGGGAGAAACTGGCATCCCTGGCTTCGCACCGTGCCACCCTGGTCATTTACCTCAGCGTGCAGCGTATAGAAGAGGTTGTTGTCCAACTAAAGGCGCATTATCCGGCCGACACCCCGGCTGTAATTGCCTACCGGGTGAGCTGGCCGGAGCAGAAACTGATCTGGGGGACCCTTGAGAATATAGCCGAGAGGGTGCGGGCCGCCAAAGTCGAGCGCCAGGCCGTCATTTTCGTCGGTGATGTATTCAGGCAAAAGGGTCCGGCAGCCGAAAAGATCAAAAGGTCCAAGCTCTATGACGAAACCTTCGGTCATCGATTCAGGAACGCAAAAAACGGGTGATGGGGTGACGGCGATTTTCGCCCTCACGCGGAAGGGCGCTGAACTGGCCGCCAGGATAAGCGCCCAAATACCCGGTAGCATATGTCTTTGCAATTACCGGTGTGCTTTGCCTGGGATGACTCTTTTTGCCCATATTTCCGAGGTATTCCCATCAGCCTGGCACGAGTGTGACTCGATCGTTTGCATAATGGGTTGCGGTATTGCGGTGCGAATTGTTTCACCGCTGCTCGATAACAAGACTGTGGACCCGGCGGTCGTCGTCGTGGACCAGGACGGCCGGTTCGCCATAAGCCTAGTTTCGGGCCATATCGGCGGCGCCAACAGTTTAGCCAGAAAAGTCGCTTCGATCACCGGCGGCCAGGCGGTCATTACTACGGCTTCCGATTTACAGGACAAGCCTGCAATAGACCTTGTCGCAAAAAAGGCGGGCCTTCGGATTGAAAACATAGGAATACTGAGCGGAATCCAGGCCGCTATCCTCGATGAGGAACCTCTCTGGGTATTTGACCCCCATGGGTTTTTTATAAATCATCTCCCGCAGAACCATGGTTTACGGGTCATCAACTCAGAGGAAGATCCAGGCGATTTTCGGAAAAGCCTCGGGATATGGGTTTCAGAATTGGTTTCTCCCAGAGGTGTAAGATGCCTCAAGCTTCGGCCCGCCAACCTTGTGATCGGAATCGGCTGTAACAGGGAAACTGCTTCGGAAGAAATCGTCGAATTTATCGGCAAGACACTCGAGCAAAACAGGCTCTCACCTCTGTCGATAAAGAATTTCGCGAGCCTCGATATAAAGTCCGGCGAACGAGGAATCTTGGATGCGGCAGAGGAATTCCACAGGCCGATTCATTTTTGCAGCCGCCAACAGATAGAGGGCATTCTCGTTCCGAACCCCTCGGAAAGGGTTGCCCGGCATGTAGGAGCGAAAAGCGTATGCGAAGCAAGCGCCCTTTGGAGCGCAGGGACGCGGGAATTGCTCGTGCCCAAGAGAAAAACTGGAAACTGCACCCTAGCGATTGCCAGGGCAGGCTCTCCATAATCAGCCTTGGGCCGGGACATGGGTCTTATATGACGCGGCAAGCGCTCGATGCGCTCAAGTCGGCTGACATCATATTTGGGTATAAGACCTACCTGGATCTCATTCCCGACTTGCTTCAAAACAAGACAGTCTTCTCGAGCGGGATGCGAAAAGAGGTGGAACGTTGCCAGGGGGCTATAGAGCAGGCTTTGAGCGGCCGAAATGTCGCCCTTATTTCCAGCGGCGATGCCGGGATTTATGGCATGGCCGGCCTGGTTTTGGATATCTGTAGAGAGATGCAGGTAAATGTTGTGGAGTGGAATGAGGAACACCCGGGTGGGACACACGGTTTTTTCTTGAGAGTTATTCCGGGGATTGCTGCTTTCAATGCGGCGGCTTCTCTTTTAGGCGCGCCGCTTATGCACGATTTCGCCTCTGTCAGCCTTAGCGATCACCTGACTCCATGGGAGATCATCGAAAAAAGGCTCTGTGCGGCAGCAGAGGCGGATTTCGTTCTTGCCATATACAATCCTCGAAGCAGGAGCAGGCCGGATTCACTTGAAAAGGCACGCCAGGTTGTCCTCCGCTATCGTTGCGCTGAAACTCCGGCTGCAATCGTGCGGAGGGCAATGCGTCAAGGGCAGTGGAAGCGCCTGACCACAATCGGGCTTCTCCCGGTTGACCAGGTGGATATGCAATCCGTTGTGATCGTTGGAAACAGCCGGACCTATGTCTGGAACGGCTGGATGGTTACACCGAGGGGCTACCTGGACAAGTATTCGGTTCTTCGCTAAAGCCCGTCAGCGTTTTCTGCATTAAGGGCTTTGCTTACCTCAAAAAGGATTTCTTCAATCGAGGCCGGGCCAAGTCCGAGCTTCTTAACGCTGCTCGTCTCATTCAGGTCCAGGTCGGGTTTTCGTGTGGGACCCACTGAGAGTTTGTGGCAAATCGAGTTGGCCAGGCTTACGATTTGAGTGAGGTCCATGGCCGACCTGGCTTGGTCGGGATCGTGGTGGTTTGCGATGGCCTCTTCGATATCGTTGGAAAAACGCCATTTATCGGCAATCACTCCACCGACATCGGCATGTGTGAAACTGAGTCTACGCTTTTCGACTTCGAAGAAATGCGCGCCATCATTATAGACTTCCTCCATAATTTCGCGCATTACCGCAGGCACCCGCAAAAACAGCGCCGCCTTCCCAACATCGTGCATAAGTCCGGCAACGTAAGCCTCCTCACTGCGCCGGAAGCCGACGCGATCTCCAATTTTTCGGGCCGCAAGGCCGCATCCTACCGCATGTTCCCAGAGGAGCTTCTCCACAAGACCCACGTTCGAAAACAAACCTTTCAGGACTGCTGTCATTATTAGAGATTTGACCGAATCGAACCCCATGAACATAACGGCGTCCCGCAAAGTGGCGATAGACCGCGATGCCCCATAATAGGGGGAATTGGCCACCCTCAAGACCCGGGCTGCAAGCGCCTGGTCTTTTATAAGAAGCCGGTGAATTTGCTGCGGTGTGGAGTCCTCATCCGAGAGCCTGTCTAACACCTGGGCGGCAATATGGGGCATGGGCGGCAGATCTCCCGTCACCTCGGCGATCCTGACAGCTTTGGAGGTTTTAGGCCCTAAGGCACTAGTCGCTTCTCCGGCCGAAGCATGGTTAACTGTTCTCATTTCAGGCTTCATCCTTACTCCATCATTTTCGGAGTGTTCCATCCGTATCAGGCGGTAGTCTCACTATTAATTATTCGGCACGAAACGGCTTGAAGTTCAATGAAATCGCACTATCATCTTAAATTATGGTTCGCATTAAAGACTGTATCTGATCCCGAAGCATATGAAGTTAGAGCCCTCTTTATTATCGCCAGGGAATAATCCAAATATTCCAGAGCGATGGTGAAGGCGGGCAACAATATCCCAGTTAGGGAACCGAGGAATGCCTACGCTGAGTTCGCACATGACGTAATCAAGTAACCGCCTCGACCCTCCAGGTGTATATTCCTCAAATACCAAACGTTCAGTAACGTAAGAGAGGCCATTACCTATTGCGAAACTTGTCCTGACGTACTTATTCCATGGGAAATAGCACCACCGCAAATCCAAAGCTCCATCAAACTCAACCGGTTCTGAAGCCCAAAAAGGTCCGCTTCTATGTGAAATATACTTTCCTATCTCCCCTTCAATCTCCAACGATGCATACTTACGAAAATTGTAAAGCTCCCTTGAAATAGCCAGGCTGAAAAGGTCTACATTACGCCACTCTGGATGAGTGAAGTAAGACCCGAAGTCCAATAAGTTATTATTGATAAACTGACCTCCGTAAACAGTGACGGCCCATTTGTATTCCGGAGTCTCTTCTGCTGCCAGCGCGTGATTCAACGTTACACTCATAATGAGCGCTAACAAGAATAATGACCTCATAGCACATACACCCCTTAATCCCATGGGCATCCCCTTGTAAATAGAGGCTGGAAGACTAGTTCGCTTCAATCTTCGTTTTTGATTGCAGCCGCCTGTTCCGACTGGAGGGTAGCAGTTTCGCCGGTGGATTCAGCCCCAGCCCGGCTCATGCCAAGCTGCTCCTGCAGCACTTTTTTATCACGTTGTTCACGCTTGAGGAGGCGGCGAGTTTTGATATGAGGTTTTAACAAGAGTGCTAAACCGACAATAAATCCAATCAACGCCGAAAGCAAAATAACCATATACTGTTCGATAACTTGAGTATCGTGGTGCTCGTTGAAATAAAGATTGAGTTTGAAGCGTACGGGATGTCTCCAGATCTCCATGTTTTGATAGGTGAAAAGACCAATGAAGCAAAGTACGATCAGAGCAACGAGCAGCTTAAACAGCTTCATCAGCACTCTCCTTCCTGAAGTGGGGTAAAAGTTTGGAGTATGATTGCCGTATGTGTTCGGGAATACAGCGGATGTCTCCAAGGGCGGTCATGAAATTTGTGTCGCCCCGCCATCTGGGCACGATATGAAAGTGCAGGTGCTCCTCGTAGCCTGCCCCGGCTTCCCGCCCGAGATTCAAACCAATATTGAATCCATCCGGGTGCATTACCTTTTGCAGTGCGCGTATGGACCTCTTGACCAAATCCATGAGGTCCTTTTCCTCTTCTGGGGTTAATTCGTCCAGACTTGATATGTGGCGCCAGGGAGAAACAAGCAAGTGGCCGTTATTATAGGGAAACCTGTTCATCATCAGCATCACCCGGCCGCCCCTGTAAAGGATAAGGCGCTGCTCGTCGGATTGATCGTGATATTCGGGGCAAAAAATACAGCCGGGCAACTTCTTGCCTACAATATATTCAACGCGCCATGGCGCCCAGAGATTGCGCACCGACCGCTCCTAAATTTCTTAATCCCTCAGTCCTTCAATCCCTCAATTCCTAAATCCCTCAATTCCTAAATCCCGTGAATTTCTAATACGTCGGCTTTTATTTCATCCTGAATCGTCAATACGCCGATAGTTTTCAAGTGAGGTTCCCGCCCTCGCAACAGGGACCCCGGATTGAACCAGAGAACGCCGTTTTCCCTGATAATCAGTGGTTGATGCGTATGCCCGAAAAGAATGGCATCGACACCTGTGAACTCTTTGCTGAGCCTCTGGCGGATTCCAAAGGGGGAACCCCATCCGTGGATGATCCCCAAGTGGAAAGGGCCGGTTTTCACTACTTTTCGGGGCGGAAGCCGCTTCAGAATCGAATAATCATCCATATTCCCGGAAACAGCTTCAAGCGGATACCGCCCCATGTAATTCAACACCTCGTCGCTCACCCAGTCCCCCAAATGGATCACCATGTCGGCGCCGTCACAAAATTTGGAGCACAAGGTTTTGAATTCATCTGTGACTTTACCGAGGTGGGTGTCGGACATTACCACTATCTTCATCTCGCCAGACATGCCATCCTCATGAGGCGCCTGAGGCAGCGCACAAAACGTGCCCCGGCACGATCCGGAGGGCGCTCGCGGCTCCCCCCGAATTAAAGAAGCCACTATAGCAATGAACTCTCAAAAAACAAGTATTTTCAGTCTACTCGTACGGAGCCTTGGGCAAAAGGCGGTAAGAGCAGGCAATGGTTAACCACTAAATTCCTCAATCTCTTGACTCTGCAGTTCGATGCCTGCGGGCCAAGACAGCGGCCATCAATACTGCCACGATTCCTGTCAGGAATATTCCATCGAAGGTTCCCGCTCCTCCTATCGACATTATCGGGGCCTCCAATGCCTGTGCTTTGTCCAAATTGAGCAGGTCCGCACCAATGAGTGTTCCCAGAGTTCCGGAAATATAGGCAAGCGTGGGGGCGGAGTCGCGGGCAAATATCAGACTGGCGGCGGCGGCGAGCGGGGGAACGAAAAGAGGTTCGGCGATTCCAAGTCCTTTGACCGGATAAGCCACCATGTGCACCACAATAGTGACCAGAATTATTCCCGCCAAAGCCTTGCCATAGAATTTATTTTTCACCAGAAGATACAACGACAGGAGCATGGGGACTACGGCCCCGCCGATATTTACCGCAATTGTGGTCCCCTGTCGTTGCCTGACCATCGGAACGATATAGCGCATGCCGAAAAAATCGATGTGAGCGTCAGAAATAACTTGTCCGGTGGGGAATTGATAGACAGGTACGTTGAAGTAAGTGCCTATAAGGGAGACTAAAAGTAGCAGGAAGATACAGCGCCGGTTGATTCCCATCAGAGTGTAGGCGTAGCTAAAAACGCGCACCTCGATCAACAGAACCAGAAAGATCAAAAGAAAGATGAAAAAGAGCAAAGCAGCCAATGAAACCGGGAAATAGTGCACTTCGGACGCCTCCGTCCAAAAATTAATCATTCAGGCAAGAATTGCCCTCTCGAGTACAACGGAGATAGGCTTTGACGGCGATTCAAAACATGACAGGACTGAGAATTTCCTCGACAACCGGGACCAGTTCTTTTAACACATCCTCTCCACGCGGGTCCTCCACCATGGCCGCCAGGATGTAGCGGCGCCACTCTCCATCCCAGACCAGCATCGAGTCGGAGTGCCACACGCTCCATTCTCCCGACTTGCGGTATAACCTGTTCAGGGGGACCGTCTTTTCCATTACGCTGACGAACTTGTCGTTAACACCGGGGGTCGAAAAGATCTCCAGCATCTGACGCGAGCGTTCAGGGCTGATCATCCTTCCGGTCGCCAACCTGTAGTAAAACCGGCAGACCTGTGTAACAGTTGCTGCGTGCGCCAACCCTTTGATCGGTTCGGGTATGCGCTCTCCACCTCCGCCATAGCGCGCCCCCACCCAGATTCCTCCACCATTTTGCGGATCATAGAATCGGTAGCGCGGGTCCAGGATGACTGCTTGAATCTTTTGCAGGCCGATGAGGTCGATCATATGCGATGCCGCCTCATTGCTGGACAGCCGTATCATATCAATCAGGTCCTGGTAAACCTCGGGGGTCTCGGTGAGGACGCCGTCTTCGAAAGCCTCAAAAGCGGCAAGACAGACAGCGATTTTGGGCAAACTGGCGCCATACATCATCGTATCTCCGTTCACCCTGGCAAAGCGCACGGCATCAGGGTCCGAAAGGTCAACAACCCCTACCGCCATTTTCTCCTCTTCAATCAGGCGGCGCCAAAATTCATTCCGCTTCAGACTACTGTCCAGTTCTACCTGGAAACCCTTGTCCCATTGCCGTTCAAGTGGACGCCATTCACCGCTCGATCTGTGCAAAGGAAGCTCGGGCAAAGCTGCACAAACGCTGATGCGGAAGGAAAATTGCCAAATCAGCACGGCAATCAAAACTGCAATGGAAATTTTCATGTCGTGTCTTTCCCGGTTTAAAGGGCAGCGTGCCGGACTTGACGCGGGCAGCAGCCGTTATTTCCTGGTAGCCAGCAGCAAGTTGGCCGTGCCAGCCTTGTAATGATAGCCTATTCCAAACGGCAGTGGGCCGATGTTGCTGCCGGTTGCATATACCTTCGCAAGGTCGGCTTGGCGGCCATATTTGAACATAGATATGGGCTCCTTGTAGACGCCGTAAAATTGCAAACTCCAGACGGAGGGGTCAAAATACTTGAACGGAATTCCGGAATCTTCCTGCAGAATATAGCGGCTTTGATCGAGAACGAACTGTCTTGCGATCGAAAGTTGTGGATCGAACATGACATAAGATGCCGATTTCATGAAGGTAATAAACGGACCGAAGCTTTTCAAGAAAGAGGCGAAATGACCGTTCTTTTCAAACTTGGAATTAATGAGATTGAGCCGGAAGTAGTAAAGGGTTTGAGGCCGGTTTCCCGGTGAGTCTGCGCTTTCAAATACAATCCGCACGCCCGGAACGATGCCTGCCAATCGTTCTTTGTCCTTGTTCGGCGCAGGGACTCTCTGAATAGTCCCGTCCGGCTCCATGAACCAATACTCAACTTCGAGAATATGGGCCCTCTGCCTGGCCAGGAAAAACAGAAAGATAGGGAGAACTCCGTTGAGTTCTTTGCTCTGCATTGCCGCCTGCATGTGAGCGCTGATGAAATAGTCGACGCTGAGAAGGTCGTGCAGCGACTTCTGGAGGTCCGCAAAGAAAGAATCGAAGTCTTTCTGGCTCATGGCCTGAAAATCAGGGACCTTGCCGATGGGTTCCAATGCCGCCAGGATATAGGTCGCAGCATTGGGGAAAAGAATGTAGGGGTTGATAAGATCGGGGCCGCTGAATGGGTAAAATACGGAGGCTCCTTCAGAGATTGGGGCGGCAAGCTCTTTGGCGGCCCAATCTCTCATTGGCGCCAATTGTTTCTTCTCGTATTTGTCCCAGTTCCTGTCGAAGGACTTAGCAAATTCAGACCAGCCCGGCCTGTTTTCAAAAGTCGCAAGGGTGCTCTGCGGAGCGCGAATGCCCGCAATGATCTCTGCGTATTGGGCATAAGAAGCCTTGTGCCCCGGCGATTCCCCGGCCCAGAGTTTGTCTGCATCGGTCTGAGGCCCGGACCGGCAAAGGGCGTATGGGGATAAAAGAGATCCCGAAAAAATAATAAGAACCAAGCCTTGCCAAAAGAAATTTTTCTTAAAGATTCTCATTTGCAAACTCCCTCTAAGAGGTGATATTGGCGGGTCTTGACAGCACACGATACAACAGCAGCGCCGACCCCACGGTCACAAGCCCGACAGCAGAAGGAAAGGGCCTTTCAATCAGCAGGTAGCAGAGCATCCAGCCGTTCACCAGCAGGTAGAGTGCAGGCGTTACGGGATAGCCCCACATTTTAAAGGGCCTTTTTAGGCCTGGCTTTTTCACACGCAGGACAAATATGCCCAGCACAGTCATGAAGGTGAACAGGGTCAGGGTAAATCCCACGTATGTCAATATGGCGTTGAAAGCCGACGCGGCTGTCAGAAGCAGGGCAACTGACGACTGGAAAACGACGGCATAGATGGGTGAGCCTCTTTTATTCTTTTTGGCAAACAGTCTCAAGGCGCCGATATCCTCCCCCATTGCCTGAGTTACTCGCGGCCCCGCCATGATCATTGAACTGAGGTTGGAAACAAGAGCCAGGCAGATCAACAGGGTAACGATCCTAGCGCCGATCCCCCCAAAGACGGCCTCAGCGGACAGGTATGCCACATCGATCCTTCCTGTAAGCTCCCGGACCGGCACGGTGTATAGAAAGACGAAGTTGAGCAGAACATAGCATACCGAAACGACAAGGGTCCCCAAAAAAAGAGAGATTGGAATGTTTCTCTCAGGTTTTGGCACCTCACCTGCGACGTAAGCCGATGCGTTCCAGCCGGAGTAGGCATAGGATACATACACGAGCCCTACGGCAAACGCCGGGCTCAAGATAGTACCAACCTCGTTTCCCGGCCAGAGCACAATGTGTTGCGGGTGTGCGGTGAATAGACCCGCAGCCGCAAAAGCACAGATTAGCAGAACTTTGCCCGCCGAGAAGATATTCTGAAATTGGCAGCCAAAGCCGACATCCACCAGATGAATAATTGTCAGCACAACGATCGCGCAAACGCCAACCGCTGTCTTATTGACCCATGGAAAGACGGCTTG
>DASPQK010000263.1:0-3344 GCA_035624985.1 Syntrophobacteraceae bacterium
CTGATCGAGCCGCGCGCTTATATTCAAAGCAATATCTGCGGTTTTTTGAACGTGCTCGAAGGTTGCCGGCACAGACGGGTCAAGCATCTGGTCTTTGCCTCATCGAGCTCCGTGTATGGAGCAAACCGAAAAACCCCCTTCTCCGTCCACGATAACGTGGACCATCCCCTCTCGCTTTACGCGGCAACCAAGAAGGCAAATGAGCTGATGGCCCATACTTATGCCCACCTGTATGGAATTCCATCTACAGGTTTGCGCTTCTTTACGGTTTATGGTCCCTGGGGGCGTCCCGATATGGCTCTATTTCTCTTCACACGCGCAATACTCGCAGGGCAGCCCGTCCGGGTATTCAACAACGGTTATATGAGCCGCGATTTTACATATATAGACGACGTTGTGGAAGCAGTCCTGCGTATCATCGACCATCCTCCCGTCGCCGACCCCAATTGGGATGGACTCAGGCCGGACCCCGGCATCAGCTTCGCTCCCTACAAAATCTATAATATAGGAAACAACAAGCCCGTCCAGCTCCTCGAATTTGTATCCATGATCGAGGATTGCCTCCAAATGCAGGCCCAAAAGGAATTCCTTCCAATGCAGCCGGGCGACGTCCAGATGACCTGCGCCGATACCGAGGACATCTCCCGCGATTTCGGCTTTCGTACTCGGACCCCTTTACGCCAGGGGATATCCTGTTTCATAGCCTGGTACAGGCAATATTATGGGGGCCGCCAAATATTTTCCACGCCGGGTCCAAAAGAAAAAGAACTGTGAAGACTGTTCTCGCCAACACATTTACTCCTCTAAGCGTCGGAAAACTTTACACAGGCGAAAACGGCCTGAGGTAATGCTTTACGTTGTTTTTTGAATTCTTACTGTAAAAATTATTTACAATTCCGATCATTCATCGTTGCTCCTCCGGTTAATGAATCTTTTGTTAAATCAGCTAGTTATCCTAATCCCTTAAACAAGAGCATGAAAATTGCATGATCCAGCGACCAAATAAAGCGGCGGACTATGGACTTTCTGACTCGGTCGATTCAAGGGGTTTTCTTGACGTGCGCAAGGACCAAAGAAGGTATAAACGTTTAAAAGTCCAGGCTGAGGTTTTTGCCGCGTTCGTCATACCAGGTCAACCTATCATTGTTGGCAAGATTCTGGACGTAAGTTCGGGCGGGATTGGGGTTCAGTATCTCGGGACCAGGAGACTGGAAAAAGGACCGACCAGGATCAAGATATTTCGTTTGAATTCGTCTCATATGCAACGAGCGCAGTCAACAGTCGTGTACGATTTGGAAATGTCCGGGGAACCGGGGACGCTCCCAAAGGTGCACCGCTGTGGGGTGAAATTCGAAGCAAATGGACCGGATGTTTTCGCAGGGTTAAAGGTGCTGTGCAAGATTCACCAGCAGTACTCCAATTCAGAGCAAAATCTTGAAACGCTCGGCTTCCCTCATAATTCTTCCTCTCGAATATATCGAAACCGAACCTGATCGAGTGCGGTTGCCGGACCTTACAAATCGAACTCCTGCCCTTTTATGACAAATCCTCTAAAGCCTTCCTCCTTTGGATTCTGGGTGGGATTGGGCTGATAATGGTAGAGCCACATTTTCTGCTTAAGGCCGAGAGGTAATGTGCATAAATCGTTGAAATGGGCATGGACCCCGGAAATAGGGCGCTGTGTTTCGCAATCGTGGAACATTAAATCGACGCTTTCGGAGATTCTTGTCAGCAAATCCGGCTGAAATTGAGCGTCCGTAGAGATAAAGACACTCTTCGTCTCATCTTTTATTACGAGGCCGAAGCTGTAAGGGGTTTTGCATCCTTGACCGATGTGCAGCATCTTGACCAGGGAGAATGTGATTCCCTCCCAATGGAAAGGTCCATTTTCCACTATCGGCGAACAGACAAAGTAGTCACCGAGGTGCATTTCGGTATCCTGCACGTACCTCAGGCCCCCCTTGAGACAATGGTTCCAAAGATCGTGCTCCAGGCTCTCCGCAATGAAAAGCGTGCATCCGGGGCTTATCCCGTCGAAAAGCGTATTGAAAGCCACCCCCTCCAGCCCGCCTATATGGTCGGCGTGCAGGTGCGATATATAAATAGCGTTGATTTCCCTGCCGAACCACTTCAAGCGAATGCCGCATTCACTGAGGGCAAATCGTATGTCGCCGCCGCAATCAATGAGCAGCCTTCTTCCACTGCGTGCGGTCAATAAGATATTGGACTGGTAATAATCGACAGTCGTAAAAGCGGACCCTACTCCCAGGAACTTGATTTTCATTATCTATCCGACCTGAAAGAAAACCGAAACTCTTCCACATAGCCTCATTTTCATGTTACAGCTTTTCCCTAAACAAAGATACCAAATGAAGAGGAGCGGCTGTTCTTTTTCACCCCAAAACCGTATATGACATCATTAGAAAAAGAGGAAGTCTTAATCCACGCAGTCAAAAATTTTCAAAATCCGCGCTCTTAAGGGTGATGCCCAAATCGCGGAGTTCGAGATAAAACTTTTCCAGGGAGCGTTTGACTTCCAATGCCTGGTCCTCGGAGTAGGAAAGAAGGATGGTGGTAGCCCTGCGGGCCCGCGAGGCATCATCGTCAATCGAGCATCCCAGGCTTCGGGCCAGCGGGAGGATGTCTTTTAGCGCTTCGTCCATGCTTTGATATCTTTCTTCGCTCTTTCTTCTGCCGGCTTTCATTATAAATTTTCTGATCGGTTCGGGCAGGTCAGGAGCCAGTTCCACAGGATCGGGAATGTCATTGTTGAGGTGAGTGTCGATCAGCGCACCGACATCGTCTTCAGGGAAGGGTCTTTTACCCGTGAACATTTCATAAGTGCTCAGCCCCAACGCATATATGTCCGTACAAGGTCCGACAGCCTGCCCGAGTATCTGCTCGGGCGCCGCATAATAAACCGTTCCCAGAAAAGACACGTCCTCGCTGCCCCCGCTGCATGCAAGGCCGAAATCGAGGACCTTAACCCGATCATTGGTCAGCACGAATATATTTGCGGGCTTGACGTCCTGGTGAACAATTCCGAGCCGATGCGAATAACCCAGAGCGGCGCAGGCCTGAACAATAAAATTCAGCCCACGTGCTGCCGGAAGACGCCCCAACCGGCCTATAAGATCTTCCAGGGAATGCCCCTCCAGGTATTCCATAATTATGAAGGCCGTGCCGAACCTCTCCTCGATGTCATAAACCTGGACAATATTCCTCTGGTTCATTGCCGCAATGAGTTGAGCCTCTTTCTTGAACCGGTCGGCAAATTGGCTGTTCAGAGCCAGGTCGTGGCGCAACATTTTGATCGCCACAGGGAATTGAAGGGTTTCGTGCAG
>DASPQK010000264.1:0-2009 GCA_035624985.1 Syntrophobacteraceae bacterium
GCCTCTCGAAGGTAATCAAGTGCCCCCCTCTCTACGGCCTCGATGCTCGACAGGTGGTAATAGGCGCCGCACAGACCCTCCTGCACATCCCCGTGAACGGAGTTGAGAAACCTGGCGAGGCGTCTCTCCGTAGTCAGCAGACCCAGGAGCCTGTCCTTGGATTTAGACGACCACTCGTGAATACGGGCGAATTGTGCTCGCGTCGAAGGTGGTAGGTCCGGAATCGACCCCAGTGCGCTCAAGCTGCTCATCATCGCCTCGATGAACTTGGCTTGCGCATCGGTAACCAAGACAGGAGCCTCCGGAGGATGTTCCTCAGCACGCTCCCACATGTGGATAATCTTAGCATATGCCGCTGTCGCAGAGGCAAGACGGGCTGGGGCAGACGGTGGTTCTTTACCGTCTGCGATCTCCCGAAGGGACACTTCAGCGGGGTTCCCCTTCAGCCGGGTATTCCTCCGGCTCGCTGAGACGGGCTGGCAAGTCCCGCTTCGCGGAATCCCCGGCCTCCGAGAACGGGTCTGTTCCGGGCTGCCGTAGAGCCAAGCTCTCCGTTTTGTTGGATTTTAAGTTTCTCAAAACCGCAGGGCTACGCCCTGCGCCAGCCGCGATACCACTCGGCCAATTGCTTGGGATGGTTGGAGAACAAAAACGCCCCGCCGATGCCATCGATTAGGCTCATCATTATTTCCCCCAAATAGTAACTTCGTTGCCGTCTGGATCGTGAAAGTGGGCAAACTGGCCCTCATTCGGATCTTTTTCGGTCTTATCGGGTGAGAGTCCTTTACTTTTTGCGGCCATCAAGCTTGCTTCAAAATTTTCGACTCGAAAAACGACCGAAACACTCGGCATGCATTTCTTCGGAGCATCAGCTTTCTTGGGATGGATGGCAAAGAAAAGCGGGCCGGTGGCGGTGTCGAGTTGGGCGTAATAGCCCCCCTGGAATTCTTTGGTTTCGATTCCAAATCGCGAATACCAGTCGGCAAGAACTTTCGCATCCTGGCATGGATTGATCGCGATCGCGCCGACATACAATATTTTCGCCGGAGGCGATTGGGCAAACGCCGGCACCGAGAGAAGAATTAGCGGGATCACAAGATAGATTTTTCGAAGAGCCGAAGCTGGAATTATCGCCATAATTTTAATGTTAGCTCCTTAGCTTTGCCAGTTTCCGAACCGGTATGCAAAGCTCCAAATCAAAATGCGACCAATCCGTCGCTTTTTCTTTGTCTATGAGAACCTCAAGTCCAGGCGCGTGCTCGGGCTCGTAGTCACTATGGATAAGCCAACCTCTGATTAGGTAGTCCGTCGCCGTAGCGACCTGACGAATATCGCCGGAAACCCTGGTGGCCGCGTATCGCATGGCTGGCATTTTCAATTTCGACATTCCCTCCCTGGTTTCAAAGGGAAAAGACGACGCAAAACAGACCTCATAGCGATAAAGATGCCTGGGGGTAACGTGGGGGTCGTCCACCGACATTCCGAAAAGAATTCCTTGCGAAAAAATACCCTGGGATTTGGCCCATTCGACCATCGTCCCGAAAGCGGCAATTACCCTGTCCATTTCGAAGGCATTCGTCACCCGAATATAGGCGACTTGCCTTTCGGGAAGGTCGATCAATCTCACTGGAAAAGCCGCTCGCTTTTCTTCCGCATTCATGGGGAGAAGATATTCCTGTCCCGAGAAGAGTTCTTTGCAAATCTTGCTTTTTTTGATTTCGCCGCTTTTTCGAAACTGACTTGGCGAAGTGTCGTAGCCGGACCGGAAGGCACGGGAAAAAGCAGCTGATGATGAAAAACCGCAGTCGAAGGCTATATCGGTCAAACTGCGGCCGGAATATCGAAGAAGACGAGCAGCCTTTTCAAGACGAAGCCGGTTCGTAAAACTATTCAGGGTTTCACCAGAAATCGCCCCAAAGATCCGATGGAAATGAAATTCCGAGAAGCAGGCCACTTTCGCCAGTTCCTTCAGCTTCACTTGGCGGTCCAGATTCCCGCGAAGGTAGTCG
>DASPQK010000265.1:0-5348 GCA_035624985.1 Syntrophobacteraceae bacterium
GTGCTTCGGCGGATTCGAACCCTTGCAGGCGAGAGGATGCAAATAGCAACCACTGCGGGCTACGGCCCCCGTTACCTGGACTCGACCGGCCAGCTTCACAAGGGGGGACCCGACGGGGGATTGTTTCTTTTGCTAACATCCGACATCTTGGAAGATACCGGAATTCCGGGTCAGCCTTATACCTTCGGAATGCTGATGAGAGCTCAGGCCCTTGGGGATTTCGAAGCACTGCGCAAAAGCAGGCGCAGGGTTTTGAGAGTTCATCTGAGCGGTGATGCGCCTGTGGGACTTGCTGCTCTGGAGGGAGTCCTAAAAGATGTGATCCCAAAGTGAAACAATCTTTCAGTCTGCATGGAGTCGCCTGAAAGAAATTGGTCATACCTCGTCCGGAAGGCGCGTCGGCAAAAAAGAAGGCGGGGACGTCTCTTGAACTCGCAAGCACTTTGATATATAAGAAGCGTCTTGGAATTCCCAAGCGATACAAGCTTTGATACGGTGTTGCTTTCAAGATTGGGCGGGGGTAAACCCCATAGGCGCTTAAATAAGGATGAGGCAGTACAAGGAAAAGGATCGTCATTCCGGCGCAGGCCGGAATCCAGATTTTTGTTTTTTACTGTAAAATCAATAAGTAATGCACTGGACCCCGGCTTCCGCCGGGGTGACGAAAATTCTAATCCTGCCATCAGTAAATTTAATAACTTACGCGCTTATTTGAGCGCTTATGGGGGTAAACCCCGCCCCTCCGTAGGGGAAGGGGAGCGCAGCGCTGTATGCCCTCCCGATTACATCGATCTTGAACGCAGCTTGGTATGAATCTGGATGGGATTATGAAAAAACTCCTCTCCGCGTCCATACTTTCCGCCAACTTCGGCTGTCTGGCAGAAGAGGTCAAGGCTGTCGAAGCCGCAGGGGCCGACTGGATTCATGTCGATGTCATGGACGGTCATTTTGTGCCCAACATAACCATCGGGCCTTATATGGTTAAAGCGTTGAGCGAGGTGACGAGCCTTCCTCTCGACGTTCACCTGATGATAGAAAAACCCGGCCGATATCTCGAAGATTTCGTCAAAGCAGGGGCCGGATGGCTCGGGGTCCATGCCGAGACCTGCGAGCACCTTCACAGGGAAATTCAGAGAATAAAGGAACTTGGAGTGAAGGCTGCCGTTGCGCTCAATCCGGCGACTCCGCTTTGTGCGATCGAAACGGTGCTGCCGGATGTGGATATGGTTTTGCTTATGACGGTGAACCCCGGATTTGGCGGGCAGGCTTTCATTGCGAATGTGCTGCCCAAAATAAGGCAGTGCCGGAAAATGATAGACGATGCGCATCTGGCCGCGCTGCTACAGGTGGACGGTGGCGTAAACCCGGAAACGGCAGGGAAACTTTCGGCGGCGGGCGTAGATGTTTTCGTAGCCGGTTCGGCAATTTTCAGGGGCGATTACGCTGAAAATATCAGAAATCTCAAAGCGGCGATGAATCGCTAAATCTTGATTTTCAGCTCCTCCAGCATACGGTCGGCATACTCCAGGATGTAATCCCTCTGCTTTTCGTCGGCATATCCGATGCAACTGCACCGGAGAACCCGGCGGCTGCGGATCAGCAGCTCGAAATCGACCTTGTTAAACGACAGGTTTACGGCGAAGCAGTAAGGCGCGCATTGTTTGTGCTCCCTTTGGGCAAACGAGTAAAGTTCCGCCGGGAGCTTGACCCAGAAAACATCTCCGAATTCCGAAGCCTCAGCTTCTTTTTGCAGGAATTCAAGGATTTTCCGATAATCGGTTTCCCTCAACTGGTCGATTACGTACTGCTTCATCTTTTTGTCCTTCCCCGCTGCTGAAGGTAACTGAGGGCGGCCGTTATGAAAAATGAAAGGGTCAGCAGGATGATGCTCAGTCCTGCCGCGAGTTCGAACGACCCCTTGGAGACTTCAAGCACGGTGGCCGTGGTAAGTATCCTGGTCTGTCGGTAAATATTCCCCCCCACCATCATCGATGCGCCCACTTCCCCCAGAACGCGCCCGAATCCTGCGATGATTGCAGCCATAATGCCGAGCCTGGCCTCCCATAGCAACAGAAATAGATATTGGAGGCGGGCCGCGCCAAGAGACAGTATCTGGAGCAGCAGCTTGGGGTCTATCGACTGCACTGCCGCCAGCGTGAATCCGGTCACGATTGGGGCCGCCACTATTGCCTGGGCGATTATCATGGCTGTGGGCGTGTATAGAATCCCCAAATCTCCAAGCGGTCCGTACCTGGTCAACAGCAGCCAGGTGAAAAATCCCACTACAGTGGGCGGAAGGCCCATCCCAAAGTTCACGAAGCTTACCACTGCTCCCCGGCCGAAAAATCGGGTGAGGGCAAGCACAGTGCCCAGGGGAAAGCCGATGAGAACACTGATAAGAGTCGCCGTCCCCGAAACCTGAATCGTCCTGGACGAAATGTCCAGGACATCGGGATCCAGGGTCAGCAGGAGTCGAAAGGCTTCAACGAAGCCGCTCAATATGGGTCCCATTTTATCTGTCCTTTCCTTTCCTATTGAATTAAATAGGTTTAAAAGCTCATAATGAATCCTTTTCGTCTGTTACTGCAAAGGAAATTTATGTATATTCCCGCTGAATCGGGGTTTTTCGTGTTGACACAGGCTGTTGTAGTGTCGAGTTTAACTAGACTGGATTTTGAACATGCAGGATTTTGAAATCAGCCCCGCGATGCGCGCGGTTCTCGGGCAAGTGTTCGTCAACATGCCCTGGCGCTTCCTGGGACAATATATCGACCTCGTAGTAGCCAACGCGGTCAATATAGAGATCGGCTTTGGGGCTGAGGATCTGGAGAATTCTTCGACCGGCGCCGTTTGCGCCGTCGTTGGGCGAATACGTGAACACGGCAACCGGATCACCCTTCACGGCCCTTTTTGGGATTTGTGTCCCGGAAGCGTGGATCCTGAGATAAGAAGAGTGACTCGGTTGAGGCTGGAGAGTCTGTTCGACTTGGTGGAGAAAATCCGGCCTGAGCAGGTGGTCTGCCATGCAGGGTTCGACCCGAGGCACCATCGGGGACACCGGCGGCAGTGGATCGAAAACAGTCTTGCTACCTGGGAGCCTTTTGTTCGGCGGGCTGAAATCTTTAGGATTCCGCTGGCTTTGGAGAATGTCTTTGAGGATGGCCCGCAGTTTCACCTTGAGTTGCTGGAGGCTCTGAGGTCACCCTGGTTTGGCTTCTGCCTGGATGTTGGCCACCAGCAATCGTTTTCCCCGACAAGTCTGGACAAATGGCTTCAGGCGGTCTGGCCGTACTTGAAGGAAGTCCACCTTCATGATAATGATGGCTCCTTTGACGCCCATTTCCCTGTAGGGTCGGGCACTATTGATTTTGATTACCTTTTTCGTTTTCTGAGTGAAAAGAGAATTTCGCCGATCCTGACCATGGAACCTCATACGCTCGAGCACCTCTACGGGACCTTGGCGGGATTGGCCGCAACGGCCTCATTTGCAGAGTTCGCAGCGTCCAGGACGAACCGGCAATGTCTGAAAGGCGTCACACATGGCAATAGTGGAACTGAGCATTGTCCCGATCGGTGTTGCTAGTACGAGCATGAGTTCTTATGTGGCGGAGGCGATAAGGGTGCTCGAAAAGACCTCCCTGAAATACGAACTGACCTCTATGGGCACAATTATCTCAGGCGATTTGGACGATATTCTCAGCGCAATACGCCGGATGCACGAGAGTCTTTTTACGGCAGGTGCTGTGCGGGTGCTCACCCAGGTCAGGATTGACGACCGGCGGGACAAAGAAAGCAGCATGGAGCAAAAAGTTCGCTCGGTCCGGGAAAAGCTCGGATAACTGCGAATTAGAAGTTGCCGATTACGAATTAAACATAATTGCCTCGGTTCCTGACTAGTAATTCGTAATTGGACTATTGGAGGATAGGGTGGCCATCAAAGAGTTAGCTGAATATCTTGTGAAATCCCTTGCCGATCATCCGGAAAAAGTTGAGCTCGCAGAGCGTGAAGAGGATGACACGGTGGTTATCGAGCTTAAAATATCACCGGATGATTTAGGTAAGATCATCGGCAAAAGCGGAAACACGATAAACGCAATCCGCACGGTTTTGCAGACAGCGGCCTCAAGCCATAAGAAAAGGGCCAGGCTCGAAGTTGCGGGCCAGGGTGACTTGCCTTTCGATGAAAATGTCGACACTGAGACGGACCAATGACGAAAATACAAAGGAGCCAAGTTTATGCCTGAGATAGTCCAGGGACTTCCCCCGCATGAGTTACGGGCGCATTTCGACGACGACCTGCTTTCCTTTGACAGCACTGCTTCTCTGGAGGCTCCATCGGACAGGGTGGTGGGACAGGAACGTGCGATTGACGCCATCAAGTTCGGGATGGGTATGAAGGAGTCGGGGTATAACATCTTTATCGCAGGGCCCGCGAAAGCCGGGCTCACATACACGGCCCGAACCTACATCGAAGATCAGGCCGGGCAGGAATCCACGCCGCCCGACTGGTGTTATGTCTTCAATTTCAAGGAGCAGGACAAACCCAAGTGCCTCCAAATTTCGGCAGGCACGGGGAAATCGCTCAAAAAAGATATGAACGAATTCATAGCCACGCTCCAGTCTAAAATTCCCGAGGTCTTCGACAGCGACGATTACCGCGCCAAAGAGGGCGAAGTGCACCAGGCATTTGAGAAGCAAAGGCGGGAATACATCGACGAACTCTCACAGGAGGCGCGCGATCAGGGATTTATTCTCCAGTTCTCGCAGGTTGGCATGGTCATCATTCCAGCCAACAAAGAAGGGGAGCCGATGACCCAGGAGGACCTGCGCCACCTTGGCGAGGACGAACGCCAGTACCTGCGCAGCAAAAGTGACGAACTTCACGAAAGAATGAAGGATACCATCAAGAAGATTCGCGAGGCTGAAAACGAATTTAAAGAAAAGCACACCAAGCTGGATAACGAGATTGCTCTTTTTGTGGTTGGGCAGTTAATGGATTCCTACGAGGAGAAATACAGGGACGACCAGCAGGTGCTCGATTACCTCAAGGAGGTTCAGGAGGATATCCTTGAAAGTATTGACGATTTCAAGAAAAAACCGGAAGCTCAGCCGCAGATGCCCGGTCAGCCCGGAGTGCCTTTTGCCGTCCCTCCCAGGGAGGTGAATCTGCGCAAGTATGACGTGAACGTGCTTATCGATAATTCGGAAACCAAGGGCGCTCCGGTTGTCATCGAATCAAATCCTGCCTATCCCAACCTTTTTGGCTCAATAGAAAGACAGGCATGGTTTGGGGCGCTGTTTACCGATCACACCATGATCAAGCCCGGATCGCTTCACAAGGCCAACGG
>DASPQK010000266.1:0-2670 GCA_035624985.1 Syntrophobacteraceae bacterium
GAAAAATTCCGCCCTTCCGGTTTTGACCGTTCCGATGTCGTACGGGAAGGGGACCCTGTTGTAATTGGCACGGTCGGGAGGCTGGACCCGATAAAGAGGTACGACCTGCTTATCCAGGCTTTTTCAAAGCTGGATCATGACCGGTTCGATCTCAAACTGGTGTTGGTGGGAGACGGCCCCGAACGCCCCCGGCTAGAAACGCTCAGGAGTGAATTTTCCCGGCCCGAAAGGATCGTGCTGTCCGGTCACCGAAACGATGTCAGCGAAATATACGGGCAGATGGATATATTCGTTCTCACGTCCCGGAACGAAGGGATGTCCAACACTATCCTGGAAGCCATGTCCAGCGGCCTTCCCGTTGTCGCCACGGCTGTGGGCGGCAATCCCGAGCTTGTCATGAACAATGAAACCGGACTCCTGGCGCCGGTTGACAGCGTTGAGTACCTGCGAAGCGCCATCACCCATTACCTTGAACACCCCGCAATAGGGAAGGCCCATGGAATCAATGCCAGGAAGAGGGTCCTGGAAGCTTTCTCTCTGGAGAAAATGGTGATGAGCTACGAGGAGCTATACAGAAATCTGCACCGTGCCGATAAAGAATAAACACGGCGTGCTGAGGTTGCAGGACGCTTTCTTTGCCCCGAAGTTCATTTCCATTTGGATCCTGTGCATTTTTCAACTGCGTCTCCCCGATGTGGCGGCTGCGCCGGTGCTGAATCCGTAATTGCATTTATGAACAGCTATCCAACCAAAGAACAATATAAGAGCTGTCTGGTAGCGCGTTCATACGATCGCGAGCGGTTTTCCAGCCTTTCCGGCAGGCTCTTCAACGTCCTTGAAAAGATGGCGATTCGCAGGGCTGTTCAAGCTGTAAGGAAGTGCATCCATATGCCGTCAGTCCTCGATGCGCCGTGCGGCACCGGGCGCATTGCTGAAATGCTGCTGAAAATGGGGTTGCAGGTTGTAGGCGGCGATATCTCGGCACAAATGCTTGAGGTGGCGCAGCGGAAGTGCGGCGGGTATGCTCCATGTTTCCGGACAAAGCAAATAGACCTGGATTGTCCCGATATTCCGGAAGCCTCGTTCGATCTGGTGACGTGCATACGCCTGTTTCATCATTTGAACAGCGCGCAGCGCAGTGCAATCCTGTGCAACCTTGCAAAAATGACCCGCAGATTCGTGATCTTAAATGTTTCCTACTCCTCGACATGGTATAGATTTAGACGCCGGATCAAACGTCGCCTCGGCCAGGGGGTATCCAAGGCGTCCTCTACCTGGCGAGAGGTCCTTGTGGAATCTGAAGCGGCCGGGCTTCGCGTGAGCCGGTGTTTCTTCGTGCTGCCCATCGTCTCCGAAGACCTAGTTTTATTACTTGAGAAATGTCAATGAGAAATCAGCTTTTTGGCGCCAATACTAAAACCTCCGAGATGGCAAAAAGAATCAAACGCGCGTGCGAGCTTTTCTTTTGCTGCAATGCGGTCGAACTCTACCCGCTCGGCGCTATTTGGCGCGGCAGCGCCCAATATGCGGATAAGCGTCTTCAGTTTGTCGTGAAACCATTTCAGAGGAAATCCGTAGGCAGTGACGCGGAGCTTTATCAAATAAACGAGCGTGTGCGCCGCACCGACCCTCGCATTGCTCAGGGTTTCGTAGAGATAATGGGATGTCTGCCTGATGAAAAAGCCATCGTTATGGAATACGTCCCGGGTCCAACCTTGCAAAACATGCTTTATCGTCAATTGTGGGGTTGCGGAAGCCTGTCGGAAAGATTCATCAGGGAAACGGCCGAGCTTTTCACCTGCCTGCACGCGATAGAAGCCGACAGCATCGGGGCTTTACCCATGCCCATGGAAAACTTGAGTTATAAAGATAGTCTGGAATCTATCTGGCGCGAATCTGCGCCGGCCTTCGGATTGACGGGCCGCTATCGAAGTCCTGCTGCGCTGTATAGGTTTCTCAAAGAAGGTTGGGAGGACCGGATACAGCCACACAAATTATTGCATACTGACGCACAGCCCAAGAACATAATCGTTTCGTCTGCCGGCGTAAAGCTTATCGATCCGGACTATAGGTCAGGCAATCCGACGGCTTCTGTGGCGGCCTTCCTGCTTTCCTTAGACCGCATCTCTTTCCTCACTCCTCTACCGAACCAAAGGGAATTGGTCCGAGACTGGAAAAGGATATTCCTGGATGCATACCTGGAAGCCAGCGATTCCAAAGAGACGATCATCGAGGACCTTTTTCTATTCTACCCGTGGTCCATTCTCAACGGGTGGAAGCAGCATTGCATTTGGCGTCCGCACATGCGGGCGCTGCTTGGACTTGTCTACGGACAGCTGCTTCGTAGATTCATTGATATCCTTGAAACAACATGGCGTCGGGAAACAAATCGTCGGGACTGCTTTACGATATAGCCAATCACAGGGAAAGCGAGAATAAGGTCAATGTGCGGAATTGCAGGTATTTATAACAGAAACGGGGCTAAAGTCCCGTATGAACTGCTTGCCCGAATGACCAGGACCCTCGCTCACCGGGGGCCCGACGAGGAAGGTTACTTTCTGAACGTCGATGGCACAATCTCTGAAAGCCCTACTGGGCCGGCCTCCCTGCCCCCCCTGCGGAACGCGGGTTTTTCGCGCCCGGAGTTTCCAGCGGCCGGCAACGTCGGGC
>DASPQK010000267.1:0-6248 GCA_035624985.1 Syntrophobacteraceae bacterium
TTTTTCATGGTCCCGCTCTCCTGTAAGCAGTCCTGGTGTGAAGTGTCCGGGAAGGTCCGCCCAGGAAAACGGACTTTTCGGCCACGATGATCGGTCGCGGCCTATCCCGGAAAGCGACTATCATTTCACAATCTTCAAAACCTTTCCATGCTTAGGTGTAAGCAGTTCGCCGGATTTTTGCGCCGCCTGCATAACAGCCTGATCGGATAAATGAGCATAGCGCTGCGTGGTGCTCGTGTTTTTGTGTGTCAACAACTTTCCGACAGTATAGAGGTCCACGCCATTTGATACAAGGTGACTTGCAAAATTGTGCCTGAGTCCATGAAAGCGAAAATCCGCCGGCAGTCCTGCCGCCTTTCGAATACGGAGCCACGGAAGTTTGAATTCAACCCGTTGCTTTCCATCTTTTCCGGGAAAGACGTATTTCAGGTCCGAATCTTCTTTGACTTTGAGTGCCTGTTCACTGCCCAGGCCCAAATCTTCAGTGTCATTAATTTCCTGTTCATTATCCTGGCGCAAGCCTTCTATGGCTTTAAGTGCCTGCTCACTTAACGGTATCGTTTCGGTCTTGCCGCCTTTTGGGTCTCTCAGGGTTACCATTCTCCTGTCGAAGTCGATATCCTGCCATTGAAGTTTGAAAAGCTCACCGCGCCGCAAGCCTGTATAAAGGGCAAACTTCACGAATGCCGCCGATTCCCGGCAAGGCCAATTATCGAGCACATTGAGCAACTTTGTAAGGTCCTCATCAGAAAGAAATTCCGTAACCTGATTATCGAGCTTTGGACGCTCAACCTGTAACACAGGATTCTTGCCTTCATAGAGGTTCCATTTCCGCGCGACATTATACAGACGGTTCAATAAAACGAGCATGTGCTTAATCGTTGCAGGGGTGTAAGGTTTCTCGCGGGGTTTCCGGTGCTTCGGCAGTTCCTTTAGCTCGATACCTTTTTTCAGGTCAGACTTCATGCGCTCGATATCCAAGGGCGAAATATCTTCGAGCACCTTGGAACCGAATCGAGGTTCAAGGTGCTTGTTATAGTGGTATTCGTCATCATCCCAGGTCTTTTTGTGCTCTTTGGCCCAGGGAAGGTACTTATCCCATACGTCGGCAAGCGTAACCGCCTTTTTAGTCTTGTGCGCCGTTATGTCGAATTCTTCCCTGAGCAATTCGGTCTTCAGGTTCGCTTCAACTTCACGCGCCAAGGTCAGATTCGGTGCCTGCCGAGTTATGCGCCTGCCTTTGAGCGAAACGTCCACGCGATAGGTTTTTTCCCTGCCGAAGGCCACGCCGCATTTCCGGCATTTCTTGTCGTCCAGCTTGTTCGATGTCCGGCACTGTTCGCAGTAGATTTGAATAGCCATCCCGAAACCTCCGAATTTTACGTACTCGTTACGTACCGCAAAATTTATTAAACCGTCAAAAATCATCCTTCTGATGGAAACTATGAATGCCAGAAAATCCTTGCTGTGTCAAGAGTTTTCTTAAGGATGGAAAAAATAGGAAAAGAATATAAACCTGACTCTTAATCAGGAGGTTTGGGGTTCGAATCCCCGGCGGCCCACCAGAAAAATCAAGGTGTTAGTGGGACAGCCGCTAGCCCCTCCTGTTTGGTGTGCATATAGTGTGCACGGATGAAATTTGAAGTGCTATTTCGCAGTGTCAAGAAGGCATTTCCGCAGCAGGTGTGGTTGCTTTCGGCTCTTGCTGCTCTCTGTCTATTGCCTTCTCGTTTTCTCTCCTCCACCGACCTTATGCTGTTCCATGAACTTGAGCAGGTCCCCCACCTTGTAGCGAATAAGTCCACCAACCTTGCTGTAAAGGAAGCGCCTGTGCAGGCTGCGATCATTGTACAGTGTGTGAGCTGCGACGCTTAAGATTCCAGCCGCCTCTTTAGTGCTAACCCAACTGTCTTCTTTCAGGGGTCTTTGAATACGTAAGGGTTCTTCAGTCGGCGGCATCCGGATGACGTTCTGTTGGTTGAGGGCAGCCTCGATTCGGGTAAGCCTCTCGGCGATATCAGCGAGCTTGAGATCGAATTGCTCGATAATGTCCTTGATACACCCAGCTAATCTGAGTATGCCGTCATCTTTCATTTCACGATCCTTTCGTGGGCCTAAGAGTCGATTAGTTTATTTTGGGCTGCACCGCAGACCCGTGCGGGAATAATGCGACTGAACAGGAGATAAAAGCAAGGTCGAGTACTGTAAGGGGCAACGCAGTGTCCCCAAGATTGGACTGATCGGAGCGGGGGAAAAGGTCCTGGTTCGATAAAGGTTTATTTCAAGCAAATGAAATAAGGGACTGACGAAAAAATCATTATTTTAAAAAACAGGCTTTTGCTAAAATAAGAATGCCTGGGAGGCGCTCTTATTTCAGTCGTCTCAAATAAAGGAAAACGATGGCAAACACGACGAGAGCCGGAAGATACGCTGCTCAACCCGAGGGTTACAAGGCCTTTATCCCCGAGCCGCTCCCGCCTCAGCCCAAGATTCGAATGAGCGCGGAGCTGACAAAGTTACTTTCGGATGCTGACCGAGCGCTCGGAAGAGTCGATGGGGTGGCCAGCATTTTGCCAAATCCTGACTTGTTTGTTGCGATGTATGTGAGGCATGAAGCCGTTTTCAGTTCCCAAATCGAAGGAACGCAGAGTTCTCTTGAGGACGTTTTGGAGTATGAAGTCAATCCAAAGGGAGAAGTTCGCCCCAAGGACGTGGAGGAAGTGGTCAATTACGTGAGGGCCATGAATCACGGCCTAAGAAGGCTTGGTGATCTCCCATTGTCTCTAAGGCTAATCCGAGAGATTCACGGTGAGCTGCTGCATGGAGTCCGAGGAAGCGAGATGACGCCCGGAGAGTTCAGACGGTCCCAGAACAGGGTGGGCAAAAAAGACAGTACGATAAGAGATGCGGAATTCGTTCCTCCGCCTCCTCATGAAATGCTGATCGCACTGGATAATCTCGAAAAATTTCTCCATGATAGAGCCTCCCTTCCGATTTTGGTCCATTGCGGGTTAGTTCATGCGCAGTTCGAGACTATTCACCCCTTCCTCGACGGCAACGGCCGCATCGGGCGCTTACTCATAACCCTGCTGCTTTGCGAACGGCAGGTGTTGCAGAGGCCCCTGCTCTATATCAGCTACTACCTGAAAGCTCACCGCGCGCAGTATTACGACCGGCTGATGGCCATTCGAAACGATGGGGATTGGGAAGGATGGCTCAAATTCTTTTTCCAGGGTATTTACGAAGTAAGCCTCGCAGCCACGGAGACTGCCCGGGCGATACTCGAATTGCGCGAAGCTCACCGGGACATGATTGCACAGCATTTGGCCGGCAGCACTAATGGGTTGAGATTGCTCGATTATCTTTTTGAGCATCCTCTTGTTTCAGTACGTATGGCTCAGGAGGAGCTGAGGTCTGCTTACGTCACCGCAGGGAATGTCATCGAGGAATTTGAAAGGCTTGGAATCCTGCGCGAGATCACGGGTTTGCAGCGTAACCGCCTGTACAGATTTGACCCCTACCTGTCTCTGTTTGACCGGCAGGCCCTCGCTATTTCGGCGGCTGACGAAGCGGGAAAGATTTGAGCAACGAGCAGGTTTTGAACTAAACATGGTCGAAGTAATAGGAAAGGGGTCAAGTCTCCATTTCCAAGGAAAGGGGCTCAGTTCGTCAGTTCGGGGTCCGTCAGTTCGGGGTCGGACTACGCTAAATCCGCTACAGCCAATCTCAGTTCGCAGTTCAGTTCGGGGTCGGACCACGCTAAATCCGCTACAGCCAAAGATCGGAATGCAAAAAACAGCTTCCTGGGAGGCTTACAGCCGCATTTTCAATGCCAAAATCGTCGCTCTAACCGCTACAGTCGTTCACAAGAGCATTTATGGGGAGCGAAGGGCACATCTGAGGCACAAGAGAACTGACGCATCACAGGATTTTTGCTGTTCACCGTTTACGTGCCCGGTGGTATGCGGGGCATCGTTCCCGGCCGCCGCAGCCTTTCAGCATACTGCCGGGCATAGATGCAAAATCAAGCGAAAGATCGCCGTTGGAAACGCCGCATCTTGCCAAGCTCACCATCCACAGACTAGATCACAAGGAGCCTTGAAAGGTTGGGGCTGGAGTGGTTTACGACTCCCGAAATCGGCATGTTCGTAATCCGTCGGCCTTTTCCCTCGCCCGCTACTATCGCATCCTGTTCGTCTGATCACACCCCGATGAGCGGGGCGGGGGAACGATCTTATCGACTTCCGGGATGAGGTGTGCCCTCGAGCTGGGAAAATCAGTCTCAATCTCATATCAATCAATCTCACATCAATCTCATATCAATCAATCTCATATCGCTTGCGGGTTCGATCCCCGCCCCAGGTGTTTGCTTTGGTGCGACTTCGATGCAGACTCAAAACGCCCCTTACCCCGTCTATGTTTGCGGGTGATGTCGGAGGTTCAAATCACCTGCTGTCGATTTTATGGTGTCCTCGCCGAGTACATGTGTGATCCCATCGTCCGTATTGTCTTCTCTTGCCGCCCGTAGTGGGAATGGTTCCAGATTTTCGTCAACTCCCGGTGGCCTGCCCCCCAGCCCCCACCCAATGTACTGGGTCCTGGCCCGTCCATTGCGCGGAGGCAAAATTTTGAGAACGCATAGCTATTCCGGGATGATATCCAAGTGATCTCGTGTTGGGCGTCTGCCAGCGCCCGTCACCTATTTATATATTACGTCGAGAAGGGACGAGGACTCATCAAACGCTCTCACCTGGATATCGACTTGGACGACAGAGAGGCAGGTCAAGGCCTACTTTGTGACGGGATACGCCAGGAAACCATGCGTGGTCGTAGAGTCCCAGTAGCTCCCGACTACCTGGCCTTTATTATTGATGCCGCTGGCATAGGTGTAAACAGCCGATGGGGGATCTAGCATGGTGAAGACGCCGCCTTTTTCTACGAAACCGTCGCAGGTCGCCATCGCTACGTCACAGCTGGTTCCGGCCACAAGGCCTCTATCGTTGATGCCATTTAGAAAGGTGTAATAGCCGAATGGGTCGTCGAGCCTGATGCAAATGCCGTTTCTTTCCACCAAACCATCCTCGAGCGTTCCGTTGTAAGCATACCCGACTACCACCCCTTTATTGTTGATGCCCATGGCATAGGTTTCTGTTGCAAATCGGGCGTGGAGGGCTGTGTAGATGCCGTCCTTTTCTACGAAGCCACGTATTGTGGTCCTCGTATAGTAATATCCGGCTACCTGGCCGTCATCGTTGATGCCGCTGCCAAAGGTGTCGCTGGCCGATGGGAAGTCTACTGTTTTGAACACACCCTTATGCTCCACAAAACCATGGAAGTTCTTGCCGTCATTATAGGTGCCGACTACCTGGCCTTTATCATTGATGCCGCTGGCAAAGGTACCGGCAGCAGACGGGAAGTCGAGGGTCTTGAAGTCGCCGTCTTTTTCCACGAAACCATGTATTCTTCCTTTGGCGTCATAGTAGTATCCGACTATCTGGCCGCCGTTGTTGACGCCGCAGGCCTCGGTCACAGTAGCGGAGGGGGCGTCAAGGGTGACGAATGTGTAAGACGCAGCAGCGCGGGCTTTCGGTGTTAGAGCAAGTACACAAAGGAGCAGGGTGGCGACATAAGTTGTCGGCCGACTCATGGCGTGTCCTCTCTTCCGTCGGTAAAGTGCAAACGTTTCTCAAAGAAAGAATATCGTAAAACTGTTTTCGAGTATTAGACGGTAACGAGCAAGACCAGGACAGGAGAAGAGTCCACCAATTAGGCTCCATTTTATCACAAATTTACCAAGAGTGAAGAGCAAAAACCCCGCGTTGACAGGTCCGTCTTGCGAGATGAGAGGCTCCTCTGTTGAGTCTGTGTGAGTCTGTGAGTCTGGGGTCGTGAGTCTGGGGTCGGACCGCTACAGCCAAAGATCGGAACGCAAAAAACAGCCTTCTGGGAGGCTTACACCCGCATTTTGCCAAAATCGTCGCTCTAAGCGCTGGATTCGTTCACACGAGCACTTATGAGGAGCGAAGGGCACATCTGAGGAACAAGAGAACTGACGCACCGCAGGATTTTTGCTGTTCAGCGTTTACATCCCCGGTCGTACGTGGGGCATGGTTCCCGGCCGCCGCAGCCTTTCAACATACTGCCGGACATAGATGCAAAATCAAGCGAAAGATTGCCGTTGGAATCCCCGCATCTTGCCAAGCGTCAAGCCATCCACAGACTCGATCGTCACGAGCCTTGAAAGATTG
>DASPQK010000268.1:0-16600 GCA_035624985.1 Syntrophobacteraceae bacterium
AGCCTTCCGGGCATCTCATCGTCCTCCCTTTAGAGGCGGTTGACCTGGCCTTCTATCCACTTGTAGGTCTTCATCATGCCGTCCATGAGGGGTTGCGAGGGCCTCCATCCAAGTTTTTGGTATATCAGCCGGTTGTCGGAATTTCTTCCCCTCACCCCGAGCGGTCCGGGTATGTGAACCTTGACGAGTTTTTTCCCGGCGATTTCCATCGCCATTTCGGCAAGCCGGTCGATGGTGACCATTTCATCGGAGCCTATATTCACCGGTCCGGTCCAGTCCGAACGCGTCAGGCGGAGCGTCCCCTCGATGCATTCGTCGATAAACAGAAAAGAGCGCGTCTGCCTACCGTCACCCCAGATCTCGATCTCGCCTCCGTCTTTGGCCATAGCCACCTTGCGGCACAAGGCGGCGGGCGCTTTTTCCCTGCCTCCTCTCCATGTGCCCTCGGGCCCGAAGGTGTTGTGGTACCGGGCGATACGGACCTCCATACCGTAGTTTCTATGAAAGGCGAGGTAGAGCCTTTCACTGAAGAGCTTCTCCCAGCCGTAATCGCTGTCCGGGTTGGCTGGATAGGCGCTGTCCTCGGCCAAGTTGGGATTGTCGGGGTCGACCTGGTTATGCGCGGGATACATGCACGCCGAGCAGGAGTAGAAGATGCGCTTCACATTGCGCTTCCAGCAGGCTTCGACCATGTTGATATTGATCAGGGCCGAATTATGCATGATATCGGCATCGTTTTCGCCTGTGAATACGAAGCCTGCCCCTCCCATATCGGCGGCGAACTGATAGACTTCGTCAAATTTGCGGTCGACCGACTGCCGGCAGATGTAGGGGTCGCGAAGATCTCCAATAATAAAATCGTCAGCTTCGGTTTCCGAGAATTCAGGGTATTTGAGGTCGACACCGCGCACCCAGAATCCTTCTTTTTTGAGCCTTTTCACCATGTGGCTGCCGATAAAGCCGCCAGCACCACATACAAGGGCCTGTTTCATTGTAAAATCACCTCCCGTTCACCATTGGAAAGGATCTGCCTGGCAAACCTGTAAAGAAAAACCGGGTTGTTATACAGATACCTGCGCCATAGCCGCCGGGGTTCCCGGGCAGAGCCGGTAGAGCCACTGAAGGCCCGAATTTTTTATCCAGCCGGGCGCGTCACGGACGCTGCCCTGCGGGAAAAATCGTTGAGGTTGGTTTCGGCCCTTTCGAGCTGAGCCCTGGCCATCTTGACCTGTTTTTCCAACCTCTGCCTAGCGGCAATGCTTGCGTCAATTTTCTTATCCACCTGCCACGAAATATATTCCTGGATGAGCGTATTGACGACATCGCGGGAAACTGAAGGATCTACGGAGGTAAAGGCAAGAGAGAAGATGGTGGTCTCCCGTTGGGGCTGCACGTCGAGGTTTTTGGCGAATTTATCCTCGATTTTTTTCTAGAGCTTCAATTCCGAAAGTCCGGGGTCGCCAGCCCCGCAGTCATCTCTTCGAACTTAGTGACATGCGGGGACTGGAACGTCAATTCTATTTTGCCGGCGGCCCTGTATAGAGGCTTCATCACCAGGCTCAGGACCAAGGTGGTGATTATCGAGGTAAGCAGAACGGCCAGAATGAGCCATTTCCGCCGGGCTATGACTTCGAGGTAGTCACGGAAATCGACCGAATCGTCGAACTCGGGCACCGGCTCGTTCCCATACGGGGGCGGGGGTTGAAGATCATCCTTGCGGCCCGCAGGAGGCGGGACAGTTAAGTCCAGTTTTTCAGGCTCGTTTTGCACAGATTAACCTCCCGGTTTTTTCCTCTCTTATAAAGCTCCGCAGACTCGATTACACATGCCGACCGAGGTAAGAAACGGGCTAAAGAAATCCAAGAGCCGTTTTCGCATGATAAAACTTGAGAACCAGGCACACTAATGCAGCATAGCCACTTGCGGGCGCTTTGAAGCATAGACGGGCACAGGGCCCTATGCTACATCAGCTTGAACGCAACCTTGTATTATGCCCCCCTCGGAACATCCGATCTGACCGAGACTTCGTATTAAATACCAAAGTTTCGCTAATGATTCCGACATGAGAAGCGCTCTTATACGAAAACCACGCTATCCAGTAGACTCTTTCTTCAGAACCTTATATGATTTTGGAATTACGGCATTCAAACAATCTCACCCAGATGAACAAAACTTTCTCCCTTTGTTTTGAAACCTTTGGGACGAGGTCAACTCACGGCTTCGTTTGCGTCAAGGGAGCATCATGGTACCAATTGTTTGACACGTATTGATCTCAGCTGGTATTTTCGCGACCTAAATCGTCGCCTCCCTAATGATTACACCATTAGGTTCACAAGCGTGATTCTTTTGGGGGGGTGGAAAGGAGGCTACCTTATCGCCGGGGCAGTGTCAACCAGAAAAATTTTCAATAATGGCTCTGATTTCGCGGGTTGCTCGAGGACCCGGTCTGTCCGATCAGGGCCACGGCAAGGGCATTCGTCAGAAGAGAGGTTATGGTTTCAAAGGTCTTCCGAAACGGGGTATTTCGAATTATGTCCCTTCGAAAACGACGCGCCGCTCGCGTATATGAATAGTGAACTGCAAGCCCTCGGTTTTCTCTCCCGGTGAGAGTTTGACCGTAAGGGTCTGTGGGGGAAGGACTTCGGCACGTTCAGGCAAGGTATCGGGCGCAAGGCTTATCTCGTATTGTTTTGGTATAACGGCCTTGAACGAAAAATTACCATGGCTGTCGGTGTAGGTGTTCAGGTCGCCCGGTTTGAGTTCTACCAGAACATCCGGGACGCCCGTTGCGGAGTCACCTTTTTCGCCTTCCTTTGGGGCTGCGAGGACTCGGCCGCGAATGTCCGCCCCCAGGATGAAAGGAAAGTCCACCCTGGCGCTCGCCCGATGTCTGATCTCTACGGTGGTGGTCTCGGACCCGATGAAAGTGTAGGCGGCGGGGATGCGGGCTGCGTCCAGGATGACGAAGTGTCTTCCGGCGCTTACAGAGGGGAAATAATAGCGGCCGGTACTGTCCGTTACTACGGTGCTCCCGTCTTCCAGCTTGACCTTGACCCCTTCGACTCCTTTTTCATCCTGGTCGAGTGCGCCGTTAAGATTCCTATCGTCAAACACCCAGCCCTCGATGCTTCCGGTACCCATCAATCCCTGCCCGGATTTTGCGCCTGCGGCGGTTGTCGGTTCCCCCCAGGAAAAGGTTTTGGTGAGGCGCACGCTGAGCATATTGGAAGTATAGTCGTTTACGAAATCACCCACCATGGGTTTGCCGGTCTGCGCCTGGCCATAAGCGCAGAGCGAAAACCCGCGGGGAAGCTTCCAGTCGATGCCCAACTGTCCGCCAACGTGATCGCCGTTGGGCCGATAGGAGATTTCGCCGCTCAGGAACAGGTTTTTGGAAACAGCGTAACTCCCGCCGGTTTTAATGCAAAGGCCGTCGGAACCCTGGCCCTGGCTCGGAGGGGAGAACTGATCGTACTCTGCTTCCGCATATGCGGAGATATCCTTGTAGGAAGTCCTGACTCCAACCAGGGGACTGTATTTAGTGTAGGTGTCCCCTAAGGTGACCTTGTCATCGTATCGAAAATACTCGTACCGCAGATAGGCATCCAAAGACGAAAACGGCTTGCAAATCTCAGCATAATGGCCTTGCGTCAGCCCATTAACTGTGACGGGAAAGTCTCCCCGCGTCGCCATATCGCCCGAATAGTAGCGCCAATAAAATGTCGGCCATGGGGGTCGGAAAAAGCGCAGGCCAAAGGAGCGGTAGTCGCTTTCATTGATGCTCTTTGAAGGGTCGATCATCAGGTTGTTTTGAGCGGAATCGAAACTGCCGGAAAAGCCCAAAAAAGGCCATGGATTAACATCCCCCGATGCAAAAAAGCCCCCAACATTTTGCTCCGACTGGTATATTGGACCGAACAGGTGAAAATCGGGACCTGAATAGTGATAGTTGCCCTCCAGATGAAGGCGGTCGCCGCGCCATATGGCGCCTGCGCGATAAGCAATATCTTCTTCATTCCTGCCGTACGGGTCCTCTGAAAAGCTCTGCATGAACTCTGCAACCGTATAAAGATTTGACCAGGTCCGCAGATCGCCGGCTATCCGATAAACATCATTGGACCTGGTCACCAGGTTTCCTTGATAATCCTTCTCATTTTCGGTATGAAAGAAATCCCCTTCCAGTGTCAGTCTTGGCGACGGCTTGCTCCGGAGGGCGACCCCATATACATCTTCACCGGTTGTTTCGAAGGTTTCGGCCAGCAATCCCCTGGATATGGTCGCCTCGCCTCCCAGGATTTGCATCTGTAGATAGGAGTTGCTGAGTCCAAGGCTTAGACCTCGAAAATAAAGAGTGGGACAAAATGCGTTGGAGAAGGATACCGGGAGGTTGCTTATCTGGAAGCTCTGGTCTCCGAGGGAAGCCTGGAGGACCGAGCGGCCCCAATAAAAGTCCCTGAAGGTCAGCCGTTCATAGGTCTGCTGATCCTTTAGAAGAGATCCCGCCCCGTCATGTTGTTCCAAGTCGGAAAAGGCAACGCGTCCTTCCAAGACCCCGTAGTTCGTAAAGGTTTGATGGAAATCCGCAAACCCCACGATTTCGGAAAGATAGAACTGCTCACCCGAAGTGCGAAACCGCTGAGAGTCATAGATCACCCCTGTTTGGACTCCGCCCTCGTCGAGGGCCGCAGACTCGCGAGGCGCAGTAAAGGCGAGTTGGATGACCAAAAAAAAGATGATAACCCCGAACCGGTGTGCCATAGTTATCCTGAAGCAGGGTAACCGGTGGGGACTTCACCAACTGAAAACTATACGATGACTATCGGCCGACAGAGAACGAATGCTTTCGGCCAAGGAAATCCTCTTTGCCTATATCCAGAACTGCTTCGGCCAGATAAGCCCCTTTGGGCAGGGCCAGATCCTCTTTTTTAAACTCCAGTTCGCGGGCGCCCCCTGGAAGCACCGGAATTTCCGGCACCTCCACCCTGCTGACTTCTTCTCCTGCTGAATTCTTGATACTGATCCAGCTCTTTTTTATTCGGAAGTGAACATCCCCGTCATTGGCCAACGTCAGCTTGAAGGATATCCCTTTATTTCCAGCCGTAACCTGAAAATCCTCGAACCGGCCCCTGATCTCCGGGTTCCCAACGGTTGCGTAGGTGATGACCGCGATACGTCCGTGGACATTGACCCTCCTTTTGCCGGCGCCTTCTCCGGGCAGGGGCATTCCTGTCAGTAGAATGGCGGCCCGGTAGCCTCCATCCTTGACTTCAGCGGGCACGGTAAGTGAGTAGCGAATCTGGCGGATCTGACCAGGTTCAAGGCGAAAATCCGTGGGGTTTAGTTGAATCCACTCTGCGCATGAAGCGGGATCGCCGCCTGCCGGAGAAAAACTAACGTTTCCCTTCCGGTCAACGGACCAGTCTTCCGCATGGACAGTAACCCTGGTAGGTTCAGAAGATTCGTTGCGAACTTCTATAACATTGGTCTCATTTGTTCCGGCCTTTACCTGATGCTCGACCCGTATCGGGCTTACCATAAGGCTCATATCCGCCCCGGTGGGAACCGCTGCCGGGAAGCAGAATGCAATCGATATCAAAAGAAATGCATAACAAATCTTCTTCATGGCGAACTCAAGTTGAAGATGAATTTTTGGTTAAATTGGCCTGCAGCCAAGTCCCAGTCGTTTTTTAGCAAGAACCGTACCACACCCACCTTGGACCCTTCGCCCCTGCCGAGCATTTGAGGATGTTTATCGCTTAGAGTGCCGTCAAAGAAAATATTGCCGGGGCTTGCCTTCCATGTCACACGGGAGGCAGGGATCTGAGATCCTTTCACGGATTGAAGCGGGCCCGGCGCCAGCACGGTAAGTCGCCAGGGCGTGCGCCTGCGGGCTACTACACGGATGGTTACCTCGCATACGGCTGTCGACGGAGGCGGCGTCATATGGAAGCTGATCTTATTGGGCGTTACGAACAGTTGGACTGCCGGCGGACCCGCGGCGTAAAGGCTGCACGGCCCCGGGATCGCCCCCAGGGCCGAAGCAGCGGCAACTGCAGTTAATGCGAATAACTTTCGCGCTTTCATCTCATAGCGAGGTAAGGGTAAAAGTGGCAGTAGTAGTGTAGTCGCTGCCAACCTTATAGCTCCAACTGTTATCAAGACTATAGGTTAAAGTAGTCGTATAATCTCCGGACTGTCCGGTGCCCAACTGCTGGCCACTATTACTCCAGGCTATCCTCGAAGTGGTATCGAAGAAACCGCTGCCGCCGCCGGTGCCCGCAGCCGTAGTATGGACGGCGGTGATGGGAATCGTATCGGAGGCACCATCCACCAAATCGGCAGCCGCAACCGAAAGAGTTGCCGGTGTCGCAGTTGTGTTTCTGAATTGCGCTTCCACCGTCGTAGTTGTGCTGCCGGCAATGGTGGAACTGGTAGTCGGACTGGAATTTACCGTGAAGCCAATAGTTGTATTTGTCAAAGTTAATGTTGCACAGGCGCTGACCGAAGCATTCAGGGTCACGTTTTTTGTATCCGATGCAGCATGAACGAAGCCGGCGCCGATGATTGTCAACACTAACGCCAAGGTTGCCATAAAAGCTATTGAGTGTTTCATTTCTTTCCCTCCCTGGAAAAAAGGTCTGTAAATAGTTGCCAACAACAATCAGGTAATTCCATCATATGAGATATCTTCTTCGAGAGTAACCCTCCTTTCCTGCCCGATCGTCAGACATCCAGCGGACTCCGATTTTCACGGGGCCGTGAGGGTATAGTGTACGGTCTGCGAATAATTGCCGACCGCATACGACCAACTGTTAGTCAGAAAAAAGGAGAAGGTCCCTGTGTGTTCCCCAGGTCCCAGCCAGCTTCCCGCCGAGACGGGGCTCTTGTCCATAGTCCCGGGAGCAAAACCATCTCCTGTTGCCGTCCAACTCACCTTGCCTATTGGAATGACGTCGCTGCCCGAAACCAGGTCTCCATCGGCAACCACGGTCAATGTGGCCGTGCTTTGGGAGTCTATCTGGGCGTTCGCCGTTACGTTCACCGATGCGGGGGTTGATGCAATGAGCGATACGGCGCGGGGATTCGCGCTAGCAAAATTTATCGAGGACTGGTCGATCGTAAGCTGGGCGGTCGAAGAGCCGTCAGCGCCGACGTCCATGGCGACAATGCCGGAACCCGCGTTCAAAGATGGTGAAAGACCAAGCGCGATGGCCACAGTTGCTATCATTGACATCACCAACCGAACAGCTTCCCCCTGAGAAGTATTTAATATAACTCCTTTTTTCGAATTAGTTCTCATTATCAGAACGGCATCTCCTTGAGGAGATCTCCTTCCCGTTAGAATGATATTAGGATTATCCGGAACACGAGTCTCCTGAGATACACACAGTAATTCGGGATCTTGACTGATTTTCTTTAGGATTTTTCTTACGAGAAAAGAGTATTTCTTCGGAAAAAACTTCGAATTGTTCAGAAGTGGTAGAAGAATATAAAATATTGACTCCTGCTTTAAATATTTTCCTAACAGTAAGCGTCGAAAAACTTATTATCCAACTCCTATTTGCGGATTTGCAGGAGTGAGAAAATACAGAAGCATGATGGAGGACTTAGACTTGAAGGCGGCCAAGGCGGGGGAGGCACTTCCCGTCAAATATTTGTCGCCGCCGGGGTGACGGGTAGTAGTCCGGGCCCGGTGTCTTTTACCCCACACCGCTGTTGCCAATGCGGTTATTGGGCGGGGTTACGGAGAGGCAAGGGTATAGATTATCGTGACCGTTTGCTTTCCGGTGTCACAATTCCAGTTCTTTTTCAGGTACCAGTTGAACGTCTCCGAATAGGACGCCGTACATCCGGTGCCGGCAACATCGGCGGGATCTGTCTCACCGGGAGCCGCGGGCGCGTCAAGGAACAGATGACCGTTCGCGTCCGTGACCGTCGCCCCGGCAACCGAGAGGGCATCGATATCCACGCCCTTCATTAAATCATCTCTTGCCGTGACCGTCAGAATAGCCGGCGTCGATCCGGGTCTGACATTTGCGATAGCGCCAACGCCGTCGTTCAGGGCGCCAATGCGGCTGTTCCTATCATCATTGGAATTGCCGTTCAAAGTCAACTGTGAGACAGGCTCGATGGTAACGTGCAGGGTGACGTTCGCCCTGGCGGTGGCAGCTTCAACAAAAACCGGGGATGAATATTTTAGAAAGAGTATCAAAATCGCAAGCACGGCGGTTTTCGATTTCATAGGTCAGTTCGCCGAATGTCTCGGATGAGTTTGTCGAAACGATCGAAGAAAAGAACTTCCAGCCCCACGTTAATGAGTCAAACTTACAAATTGTAACATACAGGGGATTTAAGCGACTGCAAGGGGGATTTTAGGGGGTGGGAATTGGGTAAAACAGATACGCCTTGATAGATATTTAACGTGAAATTGGGAGCGGTTGAATACAAACGTCAATGGGACCGGTTTTTGCGATTTTAGACACACCCCTTCCCCTCAGTTGATGGATTCGCTCCGCTGCGCCACTGGGCGGCCGGCTCAGGCGAATAAGATCTCTAATAATCGCTCTGATTTCTCCGGTTGCTCGAAGACCCGGTCTGTCCGATCAGGGCCACGGCAAGGGCGTCTGACAGAAGAGAGCCGATGGTTTCAACGGTCTTCCGAAACGGGGTATTTCTGACGTACTCCCATCGCAGGTCCCCTTTGTAATGTTCGGGCATTTTCAGGTTGTAGAGGACCGGGAGTTTGAGTTCGCTGAGATTGGACGCATGGACCCGGAGCCAGGCATCGCCTGAGGGGATGATGTCGGTCAGGTACTCGACGGCCACGTGCCCATTGTCGAAAATGGTCGTAGTGAGCTTGCGACCCGGCTCGAAGCTCCCTGACGCGGCATCGGGCAGGACTTCCACCAGGTGCCATCCCGACAGGATCAGGTTCTTGCCCATGTGATTGACGCAGGAAGGAACCCCTGTCAGGATGTCGCCAAAGAAGGCATCTTTGAATTTGGATGCGGCATAAAGTAGCCGGTCTTTAAAACCCTGCGGGGCCTCTATGGAGCCCGGATGGTATGCGCCCAGGCTCAAAGCGCTCCCAAGGTCCTTGAAAAAATCCGAAACGGTCCGCAGAAGCCCTCTTTGCCTTCCCTGCCTGATTTCATTTTTTTCGTCCCGGTAAAGCACCGGGGTTCCCAGAAACATGTTGCCGAAAAAATTCCTCACATTTCCAAAAGCGTCGGAGAAATCTTTTCGTATAAGGCCCCAGGGAGACTGCCCGGTACGATCTTCCACGACTTTTGCTTCATCCAGGTGATAGTTGCGGCCCCCCGGATTTCGAAGCAACTGGTCATCCTTATATTTCTGAAAGCCGCTCATGCGCGCCGGTTCAGAGGATTGCCCGGCGTATTTCGGATGAGTCGCAGCGACATCCAATCCTGATGAGGGAGGCGTTTGCAGGAACTGGGCCGATGAAAGGGCAGGAAATCTTGAGAAAACCTCGTCGAGGGATTCAGTTGGCGATCCGGCCCGGGTTTGCAGGCTCCGCTGCTCCAATGCGGCGGCTTCAAGGGCCATGTCAAAGCTCTGACCCTCGTTTGGGGATTGTGCGGGAGTCCCCGATGCGGAGACCTCCGGCGGGTCTGGACTGGTGACAGGATAAGGCTTCATATGCCGGCCCGGGGGTCTTTGTCAAAACTGCGGTCCTGAAAGCAGGCATGCATCAGGCGCGATTTGCAAGCAATCCTTATGCCATTCAAACGAGCCTCCAGCAAAAGTCCTTTCGCGTCATTGCGGCGAAGGCCCGCATAAACCGTCAACTTAAGCGATCCGGTGCTGGTGATGGTCCCCAATTTCGTCATTCCGGCGGTCCTGCGGTTCGCGGTTCCTCGTTTTGCGGGGTTCAAAGGCTTCCGGACCCCGTCCTCCGGATCAGGTCGGGGGCAAGCTTCGACGGGGTGAGGACATGACATGATTTCCAGCATAAGGTGGGGCTTAACATACTTTTTCAGCACCGCGCCAGTGTTAAACGTAGGGCGATTGGCCCTGGCAGGCACGGCAGACGAGACCGTCTCTTTCCGGGTAAGGCTCGCCGCACATCCCGCAGTTGGAAATGGCGCCTCTGCGGGTCTTTCCAAGGTGTTCCCGCTTTAGCCGGACGGGGCGCATTCCCAATATGCTCCGGCCCGCCTGTCGGATTTCCGCGATAAGCAGATCCCGATCCTGCTCCGATTTCGGTATGAGCTTAAATAACCAGTTCCTGATCTGCGGGCGGCCATCCAGCTTTGCAGGGTCGATGAATACCCTGACGCCTTTTCCCTCATATTTTTCGTAAAGGCTCAGGGCGAAGCGCCCCAGGTTGATGACTTTAAGCCAGCCGTTACCGAGTGTGCAGGGCGTAAGCAGCTGGATTGCGTCAGGCAGACATGCGGGCGTTTCGCTGACGGCATCGATCAGAATGCCCCGGGGCAGTTGCTCCAGGGCATAACTGACCATGAAGCCGCCCAGTATGACACCGGGGGATTGATGGCCGTGAAAAGACTCGACGACCTTCAGGAATTCTTCGAAAGAATAAGGGCCTATTTCCACAATTACGCCGTCCTTCGTGAACACCGCGAAGCGGGGGCAAGTCCGTCAACCCCGCGACCCCGCGCTTCGCGGGGGCGGAGCAGGACCGTGGACCGCGAAGGAAGAGGGGTTTGTTACGGTCGGGAATCATGAATCACGAATCGCGATTTTTCAAGCCATAAATGACAGGTAACGAGTCTCGGCGCTATGAGAGCTTCACTATACGACACGCAACCGCATTCATGGTAATATAGCCCGAAACAGGATCTTTTAGGGCGGCGTCCAGCAGGATATTGGAGTTGGCCTCCGACCAGCCATGGGGTACGGAGACGACACCCTTCCTGATATCAAGCGTCACATTTGCCCTCAGTCTGATCGAGCCGCGCGGAGTTTCCACACCAATCATCTCACCGTGCAGGACGTCATATTTGCGGGCTGTGGCGGTATTTATCGTTGCCTCCGGATAGGGTCTCAAAGCCCGCAAACTGGGAATGTCGCGCATCTGGGCATCAATGTACTCGATTTCTCTGGCGCCTGTGAGAAGTATTTCGGGATATTGCCTGACCAGTTCCGGATCGGCCACGGGGCTCTGCTGCGGCTCAACGTGAACAGGGATCCCGGGGAAGCCCAGCTGTTCCATCCGCGGCGAATATATCTCTATCTTCTTGCTTTCAGTCGCAAAGCTGATTCTTTTGTAGATTTCGTATTCCTTTTTGCCGAAGTAAACCCCTTCGGGATGATCGGTCAGGTCCTTCAGTGTGACACCGCTAGTGGAGAAGAAGTGTTCGGCAACTTCTTCGTCCGAGTTCCACGGAAAATGTTCCGCGTATCCCATCTTGCGCCCCAGTTCGCTCCAGATCCACCAGATGGGCCTGCTTTCATAAAGCGGTTCAACGCACTTTTTGCGCAGCATTATGTAAGGCTCGCAGTATGATATGCCGTAAGGGAAGCCCCCTATGCCGGTTTCTTCCAGAAAGGTGCAGGCGGGCAGAGCATAATGGGACATTTGTCCCGTCTCGGTCATAAACGGATCTATGCAAACCATGAGGTCCAGGTTTTTTATCCCCTCCAAAAAGAGCTTGGTATCGGGAAAGGTTACGGCCGGGTTACTGCCGGAGGTAATGAAAGCTTTGATGGGGTAAGGTTTTTCAGATCTCATAGTTTCGGTCATCAGGGACGCCGAACCATATGGGGGCGGATTCTTGAGAAATCTGTGGAATATGGGAAATTCATCGTAGCCGAGATTTTTTTCTTTTATGGGCAGGCGCAGGTCGGCCATACGCACCTGGGGACAGGTGACATATCCGCCCGGGCGGTCAACATTGCCGGTAATGGTTTGCAGTATCGCAAAAGCCCTGTGGTTTTGGAGGCCGTTGGTCACCTGGTTCATGTGGCCCACCCCTTCCATGATGCAGGCGCCTTTGGTAGTGGCGTATATTCGCGCTACCCGTCTTATTTCGGGGGCGGGCACACCGCTGATGGCCTCAGCCTTTTCAGGCGGGTAATCTTTGACATGCTCCACCAGCCTGTCAAAGCCAAAGGTCCATTTTTCAACGAATTCCTTATCCCACAATCCTTCTGCGATAATGACATTCATCATGGCCAGCGCTATGGCGCAGTCAGTGCCGGGACGGGGTTCGAGGTAGATGCCTTTGCCTGCTATGGGAATACGGCGGGGGTCAATGGTGATCAGTTTTAATCCTTCCTTGAGGCCTTTTCGGATCATTTTGCCATGCAGGAAGTAGCTGGTGTCCGGATTGTGGCCCCACAGGATGATGCAATTGGCCTTCTGGAGTTCTTCGACGGTATAGCGGCCAAAGGTAATCTGGCGGGCCAGGATACGGGAACGGAAACAGATGCCTTCCGGGTTGAAGAAATTGGGTGTGCCGTAAGCGCCGCGGAACCTCTGGTTAAAAGCGGCCATTTCGAAATGTTCGACTCCAACCGAGCCGGTCCAGGTGGCAAGGGTGTGAGCGCCGTACTTTTCCTTGAGGTCCAGCAATTTGGCGCCTATTTCATCCAACGCCTGGTCCCAGGACAGTCTCTGAAACTGCCCGTTAACCCTTTTCAATGGGTATTTGATTCGGCTGGGGGAATAAAGATATTCCACCAGCCTCTGTCCCTTGGGGCATAGATCACCCTCGTTGAGCCAGTGCTCGGGCATGCCCTCCACCTTGACGAGTTTTCCATCTTCCACGTAGGCGTTCAGGCCGCAGCAGTTGATGCACAAACCGCAATCAGTCTTGATGACATCCATTGCTTACCCTCCTGTTGCTCTTTGGCTCCATTGATGGGGAATCGATTTTCAATGCTGTTGATCGAGCTTAAGCGAGCGCAATTATTTCAACTTATGAAACCATATTTCATTTTTCGTTATGTTATTACAGATATAGTGCCCGGATGTCAAGCAAGAATTGCCGCACCTTCATCACCTGCTCTGCGAGCGCAATTTTTTCATTCAGGTGGGGATTTGGTTTGTCCCTGCCGGCTGTTGGCTGCGAAGCGCGGCTCCAGCCCTTGCCAGTCTGGCCCAGAAATAGCCGCAGGCAAGTACGGCGACGATGGCCAGCGCCTGGGCCGAATAACTGAAAACTCTGGTTGGGGCCAGGACCGATTCGACGAACGGGTCGGTAAGGACCATCTCTGCACCCACCTTCGCAAGGACTGCACAACCGACATAGTTCAGGAACGGATATCTCTCTATGATCAGGCAAAGGAGGTTGCTGGCGAAGAAAACGACTGGAATGCTCACGCCGAGTCCGATGAAGAGCAGGAAAAAATTACCCCCGGATGCTCCCGCCACGGCGAGCATATTGTCCAAAGACATTGTTATATTGGCAATCACGAGGATTTTGACTGCCTGGGTTGTTTTGGAGATTGTTTCATCTATGAGGGTTGCGCCGGTTCTCAGGAGGAGAAGAGTTACCGCCAGGTAAAGGACTATCGAGCCGCCCGCAAGCCGCACGAAACTGTGCTCCAGCAGTCTGGCGGCAAAGTAGGTCAGGCAAACGCTCAGCACGATGGTGATGCAGGCGCTGAATGCTATTGCTCTTAAGCGCAGATGCCTTGGCAGAGACCTCAGGGCGACGGCGACCACCATCGCGTTATCGACTGATCGGACCAGGTTGATAGTGATGATGCTCAGAAGCGCTGAAATCCAGTTCCAGTCAAGGGATATCGCGCCGAGATTTCCTAATGCCATGATTTCCCCGTATTTTGACAACGGCTTTACGATTTCGATTTGGGAAGGGCCGTGCCGGCAATTTCCTTGACGCCTTCCACTGCATTTACGAGCACCTCGCTTACGGCTTTTACGGCCGTATTGCCAATGCTGCCTGCCGCTTCGATCGCCCCATTGACAGTAGCCTTAGCCATCTCTTCGGCATTTACCCCGATTTCTTTTGCCGCTTCAATGACTCCATCTATGGCCCTGCGGGCAACCTGCCCAACATCGGCTCCCATTTCCGCGGCCTCCCTGACCGTACCTTTGACTACCTGTTTTGCGACGCTCAACACGTCGCCGCCGACGTCGCTCACACCCATTACGATGCCTTTTGCAACGCCTTTTGCGCTCACCATAATCCCTGCGCCAACCTCCTCCGCAGCTTTGAAAGCGACTTTCAGGACGTCCTTGGTAACGTTGACGGTTTCATCGGCCACCGACCCCGTGGCCCTGAGGGTGTCGGAAACCGTGTTTCTGACCAGGTTTACAATCCGTGATTCGATCTCGTTGATGGCCTCAAGGCTGCCTGTGATCGCTTCCTTCACTTTGGCGCCTGCCCCTTTTGCTATTTCCTCATCGCTTTTCTTTTCAGGGCTCATCTCATACTCCTTGTCCGCGCCGGTTTTCGCGCGCGATGTTTTTTTTCGTTCGACCTTTTCCCGAAAACCTGTTTCGCGCTCCATTTGTCCGGGTTCTTCAGTTTTTTTTGCCGGCATCTCGTGTCCTCCTTTTGAAGCGGCCGCCCGGCGCCACACCCCCTCGAGAGCCCCCGCGACCCGGCGGAGACAGCACAACGCTACGGGCTGCCGTAACGGCGCGGAAAGCAGGTACTGTTACGTCCTCCGAGTACGGGCATCGGCTCCACCCCTCAGTCAGCCTATAACTTAAGGATTTTGCAGATTTTGTCACCACTCTCATTCATTACCTGCCTACCAGCAGTGTGTCTGTTTCCCTGACAATCTTGAAGGCAACCTGGTATGAGAAATTGCGGGGTTGGGGAATTAAGTGATAGTCAGCTTTTCATAATTTCTGCATGACGGGTAGGCTGAACACCTGAATCTTACCCATTGTGAATCTTTCCTGTACAAGTGCATTTTCCCCCCGCACCGGCTGCAAAGAGGTCTGTCTTTGAGTTCGATCCTGGCGTTATCTCCAAATTGCCGTCCACACAAAATACAGCGGAATCGCTGCTTGCCGTGTCTTGTTTTTCCATATTTGTAGGAGGCCTCTGAATTGCATCGCGGACATTTTCCAGGCGGCTGCATGTGCGAATCGGAATTCATAAGATCTCTGGTTTTAGAGGGGTCGCTTTTTTTAGAAAACTTCTCGCAGGGGAGCATATAGCAGCGATGTGACGGATTCGGCGCGAAAAGGTGACAATTGTGTTACGCCGCTAGGTCGAGGCTTCCAGCTTTTGGCTCTGTGCTTCCGGGGAGGAATAAAGACGGATGGCTTGCTCGCCTGTCATCCGGGCGGCCACGGAAGCCGTTATTCCGCCAACCGGTATGGGCAGCAGCGTGTTGGCGGCGCCGGCAACAAGTGACACGCCGGCAGCCACGCCGGTTGCGGCGACAACCGCGAGCATCTCGGGCACGCGCGCCTCATCATCTATATCCTTGCCGTAGAGGAGGGCGATTTCGAGGATAAGATAGAGGTGCATGCGAGTGAGCGCTGAGGCGCCCCCCACCAGGCCAAGCAACTCGAATGCCTGACCCAGGCCGGGAACAAGCCTGGGAAGATGCATGAGGGATCCCCCCAAAAAAGAAAGGGGCGTTTGGGCATCAATGAGCCGCCGGGCCTTTTGTTCGGAGCTCTCATCAGGGTAAGCCGCATTAACGGCATCCACCACTTTTCGGATCCGTTCCTTGCGAAGGCGAAGAAAGAAGTAGAAGAACTGGTCGGCAAGAATGCTCTGTCGTGAGGCAGGGTCCTGAATTTGCATTCTTTAGCGCGCCTCCCCGGGGATCGATGACGGCCGGACGGATTTGCCGAAAGAGCGATCTGCACTAAACTCAGGTTCGCGCGGGCTCATCGGGCTTCACACCGGCGGCAGCGCCCGCCCGCTCGGCTACCAGTTCCGCTTTGACTTCAGCGGCAATGTCTTCGAGGGTCTCCACAGCCTCCGATATCAGCTCTTTTCCCTTTTGGATGACGATGAGTCCACTTTTGATGGTCGCTTTTGCCAGAGGCTTTACAGCCGATCCAACAACCGGAAGAATCACCGGCGCCAGGATCAGCGCCCCTATACCAATTAGAACAGGCGTTCCAATTTTAAGTCCGTTATCGAAGAGCGCCATGTCTTGCTCCTTTTTTCAAAAGCCGGCAGGTCGATTTCGACGCATCCGACAGGCGAAAGCCGGGCCCTGGACCGAGCCCGCCCAATGCAGAGACTAAAGGTTCCAAATCGGCATGTCAACAGGAGGTTGCGATTTTTCATTTTTCACCCGTGTTGAAGGGCGCAGATGCCGGTCAATGAGATAAAAGAAAGTCACAAAAAGGCAAGACTCTTGAGACCAGGAAATTCCGATTTACCCTGAATATACCGGTCTGAATTACAGGGCACAGGGCAGCGGGGGCAGCCTCCCGTTTTGAAAGAGCTTTACCGGATTTTGATGTTGATGAGCCGATAAAAACCTTTGTGGCGGTGAGCGCCGGAAGACATGGGGGCCTTATCAGCAGCTTGCATCCGGACGAGATTTTGAGTAAGCAGTAAGAGACCGGGCCTGCATGTCAAAGCCCGACGGGATTTGCCGGCAATCGTGGTTGAGAATCGAAGCTGAGCGCAGGAAGGCGCCATCGAGAAGGTCCTCTCGGATGGGT
>DASPQK010000269.1:0-17263 GCA_035624985.1 Syntrophobacteraceae bacterium
AATGGGGCCTCTCTGGCAGAACCCGTGGCATCCAGTGAAACCCACCTTGACCTTGTGGTTCAATCCCTTCTCACCTACCTCCTTTTCCAGAGTCATTAGGATCTCGTGCGATTTTGACGAGGTACACCCTGTGCCTTCACAGATAAGAATACTAACGGCCCCGTTTGGGGATGCCTTGCTGGCCACATCTCGCAGTTTGCTTTCGATCGCAGAACCGCTGCTCATATCCCCTCCTTCGCTTCATCTGCCAGTGACGGAGGGTCGATCGATTCCAGTAGTTGCGTGTAGATGACCCGGTTCATGCGTCCATGGACTTCATTGTTAACCACGACTACAGGGGCCAGGGCACAGCACCCCAGACAGGCCACGCGCTCAAGATCATATTTGCCGTCAGCCGTGGTCTCCCCTGGTTTTATTGCGAACAGGTATTTCAGGGCTTCGAGCATCTGTTCGCCGCCTTTGACATGGCAGGCTGTACCCAAACAGACCTTGAGATGATGCTTCCCAGGTGGCGTAAACCGAAATTGTGCATAAAAAGTGGCTACACCGTATATCTCGCTTTCGGAAATTTTGAGCCTGCGTGAAATCTTGGAAATTGCTTCTCTTGGCAGGTACCCGTAAGTGTTTTGTATGCTTTGAAGCGCAGGGATGAGGTCTGCCTTCTGTCTTGGAAACTCATGTTCAATTTGCGCAAATGACTTCTTTGGCATCGAAAAATACCTTTAGTGAGCAATATACCTCGTTTGGTGGCGCTTATTATTTTATATTCAGTTATTGAATCCAAGTCTTGCGAGTTTTGCCGCAAATGTCCAGGCATCATCTTCACTGCTAAAAAGAGCTATGCCGACTCTGTTTGCAAGTTCGATAACTTCCTGGTCCGGTAATCTCCCCTTGAGGATGACGATAGCTGCAACATCGATTAGATTTGCCGCTGCAATAAGGACCTTATGTGTCAGGAGTGTTATCAGAAGCGCATTTGCCTTTGCGTTGGTGATAATATCTGAAGCCATATCAGAGATATAGACTCCCTCTATTATTTTGTCCTCTGATTCGTTAATAGCTTTAAGTCCAGTCTTAGTTGCAAGCTCTGATGTCTTCATAGGTATTTTTTCCATATTTATAAGTAAAAGATTGTTGAGTTAATAAATGTCCGTAAGACCAATATCGGCAATAATTATTCCCCTACACGTATCAATGCTACAGCACTTACTGCAAGGTAACACGAGGATTTTCTTCCCAGGGGTTTTTATATTTTGATTGAAGTATTCGTTGAGCGCATTTATACTCGCTGTACTTGTACATCTTCCTGAAGAGTGAGAGCTGTCGGCACAAAGCGCAATATAGACTGACGTCATTTTCCCCTCTGATTTCGCAATATTTGCTACATAACATCCGGGCTGTTCGCAGGTCGACATCATTAATCCTACTAAATCGTCAAGATGAACCACTTCGTGGCATTTTGTGCACTTAAGGTTGAATCTTGTAGCTTGTGAACTCGTCAAATGAGCCCAGAAGTGGTCGCCCTCTTTATATTGTTCCACAGGGGCGACGGCTTCAGTGGAAAAAAAAGAGGCGCGGCCTCCACATCTCGAACAACCTTCCACAACAAGATATCCATAAAGGATATCGGTCATTTCCCATTTGTGGCTGCAAGTACCCATCGTTTCACCCCGCCCTATAGGGATGTCTTGTTCTTTTTCTAGCACAGACTGCCATAAAATTATGCAGCCTCGGCCGGCTTTATCCTCTTGTATGAAATTCGGTATGCCTTGCTGGGGAACACCTCCTGCGCTCCCGTTTGTGGAATTATCCCCGTTGCATAAAGGAAATCTCCGTCATCGTCAGTTACGAGAATCTTCTATTTTGCTCACATGGTCTTTCACCTCCTCCTCTGTTTTTCTTTCACCTATCCCAGCAAGGATGATGCCAAATTTCAACATATTGATTTATAAGCGTATAACACCGAGGGCGGGAGAGAAGAGGTGAGTTAAAGGGGCAAAACTCCCCGTATGTGAGGCATATAACCCCTTAGAGTATTGTTGTTCTTAATGATTGTTTATCGTTAGACCATAATTGCACATCTTTACCCTCAGGGTTTCCCTGTAAATACCGAGGAATTTTGCCGTTTATCGAAATCATCTGGTGTTCAACGACAATTATTTATTCCGGAGAACGACAATTGTCCTTTCCCTTTGCTCTTTGACAATTGTTACTTTTTGCTTGCCTGCCCGAAGGATAGGGCTCTGCTGGAGAGCAACCCGAGCGCCGTGGCAGGGGGATGACGGAGGGGCAGGACCTGGTGCCAACTCCTTTTCCCTCTGCCCCTTTTGATTCCCTCAATGCGAAAAACTCCGGAGGTTTGGGGGCGGAGCACCCAAGGATGATCGAGCGCTTAAGGATGTTCATGGCTGCCTCTGAGATTGATGTGACCTATTTTTTGGTCACAGAAATAGAGAGCCGTCTCTCCATCAATAACGGTTGGTCTAATGGCGATCCTCCCAGCGCAGAAAGCTTTGCTAATCCGAAACTCCCTGCTTTTATAGCTTACCCAGCCCCCATCCTGGATTTTCCTAACATGGTCGGAAGGTCCATACTCAACCGGAGGAAGCCTTTCAGGGAAGGGTCGCGGACTAACGCCGTATCGGCTTGCCGGTACCGCCATATCCAACGCTTCATGGGGTCTATCGGTATTATATAAGACCCTCCATTGGTCAAAGCCACTCTGGCACTCGTTGAGGTCAAGGCCACCGCAGTACTGCAAAACCTCAGCTTTTAAAGTTCGGTGAAAGCGTTCTGCTTTCCCGCGGGTCTGCGGATGCAAAGAACGGGCGTAAGGCACTCGGATTCGCATCCGCATAAGCCACACGGTCAAACGGGTATAGCGGCTGTCCTCGTCTCCCCAGGGTGGTCCATTCTCGCAAAGGATAGCTCTGGGCAGCCCGTAGGTCCTGAAACCCTCTGTAAGGGCACTTTGCACGGTAGCGCGGATTTCGTTCTCGCACGCCATAATACAGATCGAATATCTTGAATGGTCATCGAGTATAGTCAAAGGATGGCGCCTTTTCTGGGCGATTTGAAAGTGACCTTTGAAATCCATTTGCCAGAGGTCATTGGGAGCGTCTGCTTCAAAAGATTTCCATTTCGTGTGCTTGGCCGATTCCTGCGGATCGATGTAGCCGTTTCGTTTGAGAATAGAGTTAATCGTGCTTGCGGCCGGAACAGGATCAATCCCAAAGCGGGCAAGCAAAACACGAATTTTTCGCCCTCCCCAGGCCGGGAATGTCTTTCTTATTTCAAAGATCGTCTCTTGGCTATCAAGAGGAGCGGCATTAGGGCTGCTAAAGGGTCTCCTGGACCTATCGCTAAGACCGGGTTCACCCCGGGCAACGTAGCGGTTAATCTATTTATAAGCAGTCTTACGGCTGATTCCAAACCGCCGGCAAAGCTCGGATATGGTGTTTTGATCAGAGCTTGCCAGAGCAACAAATTCTTTTTTTTCGGACATGAGCGATTTCACCTTCAATAATTTGTGTATTCCAACCGGAGATTGTATACTTTTTCCGGTCTGAGGCGCGCAACTGAAGTTTTTCCGGGCAAAGAGCCGACCCGGAAATGCGGTTGGGATGCCTGGCACTGAAGTTAGTGCATTATTCCGGGCCAAGAGCGGCACAGATTTCATATGGAGGACGCAATGCAGAAGATAATCATTTTTTTAACTTGTTTGTTAGCATTTCCAGTCTCAGTGGTTGCCGAATCAGTTGGATTACCGTTTGTAAAGCCTGGAGACAGTTGGACTTATAGAAGCACAATTGAAAAGGGCCAGAACGGCTGGGTTCAAAAATCTACTGAATGCACTGTCGTCCGCACTAACTCGACCAGTATTCTCTTAAGTATAAAGGATAAAGGTTCCACTCAGGCTCCGAAAGAGCAGCTGGTGGGTAGAGATTGGTGTAGATTTAGAAACGTAAATGGTAAAGAAGAGGTTGTGAATCGTCCCTTTTTATTTCCGCTTGAACCGGGGAAGAGTTGGGAAATCGAATATACGGAAGACCACCCCAATAGAGAACACAGGAAAGAGCAATTTAACCATCACTATATCGTCATAGGGTGGGAAGATGTCGATGTACCTGCTGGTCATTTTACAGCCATCAAAGTTGAATCCGAAGGGAAGTGGAAAGCCGAGCTTGAGCCGTCGATTAAAGTTGGAAGCAGTTCACAAACAAGTCGGGATGGGGCAACGACAGTCATGCAGTCACAAAAGGTTGCTCCACAAACAGCAACAGGACGCCTCTATAAAGCCTTCTGGTATGTGCCTGAAATTAAGCGACAGGTAAAATCCATTGAGGAATATTATAGTGCGGGTGGCGTTAGAAATGAGCGGTATACGGAAGAGCTGGAGTCATTCAAATTTCAATGATGCGGTCCAGCCTGGCTTAAAAAACCAAACGGCACTCTATAACGGACGACAGAAAGCCAGCCCCCGAAGTGTATCTAATCGGGGGTCGGATGTCGGAAAACAGAGAAAAACATCCCACGGACCGTAAGATCGTGTCAACTTTCTTTTGACGCTTGGTATATCGCTGATTTACGCACAAATCAGCATTTAGACGAAGACGGCTACCCGTTCATTTTGAAATGTTATCGAGGGTACTCTTCGGCGTTCTCACGCATAACGCAGGTTTAGACATACCTGGGACGGATTTTGGTCTTTTCATAGTGCTGCTCTATTTCCGTCTTCCTAATTTTTTCATTAATGAGCACCCATCTGTTAAACAGATGTTCGTCGAAGTTAGTCCTGCCACAGGGGAATTCGTCACATTGAAAGCAAAAATCCAATTGCTTTTCCTGATGGCAGGGGCGTACTCCACAGCCTTTGAACAGTTTGCACTGCTCGTTACGGCACCCGTTGCAATTTTCCGACGCAAGGTAATCCAGCATTTCCTTAAAATCAGGATATTTCCTAAAAACAGGCTCATCCAGTAGAGATTGAAAACGTTCGGCATAAGGGCCGAAATTGCCCAGTTTTTCTTTCAGTTTCAAACTGTACTTGCGGATGTCCCCGTCTACATGGGCAAAACACGTTTCACAGCTCAAACCGCATGGGGCAATTGATTCTTTGATTTTCTCATAATCCATGTGCTGTCTCCTTTTAGCCGGAGTAATGCATCAACTGCTAAGTTCCGCATTTAAACCGGATGTTGAGGTCTGATTTTTGCCCGAAAAACTCCCGCTACGACCCTAAGACCTGTAAAAACCATACGATTTCCCGGTGGAACATGCAAGTGACATCTCAGCGAGAGCGGTTTTTGCAATTATAGGACATGGCTTCATCCCCGGAGTTCTGCAGCCCGTTTTTTGTCTGTCAGGGTTAAGCCGAAGTTTTGAAGAGTGGACAGCTCGTCATTGTTCAACCCTATAACGGACGACAGAAATTCGATGTCGGAAAACAGAGAAAAACATCCCACGGGCCGTAAGATCGTGTCAGCTTTCTTTCGACGCTAGCTATAAAGTGCTGTTTGGAATGCATAGGGCAAATCGATGGATCGTTTCGGTAGACAGAAGGCAGAGGCGGCCTTAACTTGTTTTTAATGAAAAGATTTTGCGTTATTTCCGGTAGTTGCAGCATTTGCGAGAATATCATTCTTGCACTGAGGAGATGAAAATGAGCAAGGGATTGATTGTTGTATTTGCCATAGCTCTGGTGGTTTTAAGCGGTTCTTTTTTCAGCGTACTGGCGGATTGCGGCTGTCTGCCCCATATGAGCGCATCATGCCCCGGCGGGTGTCAGGCCGCGGCAAAAGGGGACTATGACAATGCGAATGCGCCATGTCAGGGTGCTTATCAGCGTGGTCCAACAGTTCCCACGATCAACGGCGTGCCGATTCTTTGACATAGAATAACCTGCAAAGAACTTTTCTCGACAGAGTTTGAGAAAAAACCATCGCTCGGAGGGGCGCTTTTTCTTGAGCAAGGCGCCGGAGCCCGGGGTGTAGAGGCCGAAAATGGTTTCAAGGTTTTTTGCCCCTCCGCCGATTTCCATGTCGTCGTTTGTCGGAGGGCAGCCTCAACATTGACACATCTGCCGGAAGGGGGATTTTTTGTACGACGATCATTGTGCCGTGCGTGCGGCGACGGATTCTTTTCCGCCGCCTTCCTGCACCCATTGTGCCCCCGCGGAACGAGCGCCCCTGGCCGAAGTGGAAAAGCAGCGCCGGTTTTTCAGTGCCTTGCCTTACATCCAGCAGTTGTTTGACGCCATATCGACCATGGTCCTGGTGATAAACGACTCAAGGCAGATCGTCTTCTGTAACCGCCATATGCTGGCGTTTCTTGGGGTCGACCGTGCAGCGGACCTGCTGGGGCAGCGGCCGGGAGAGGCGCTGAGCTGCGTCCACGGGACGAAACCTCCGGCCGGCTGCGGGACAACGGAATTCTGCCAAACGTGCGGGGCCGTATCGGCGATACTTGCAGCCAACAGTGGAGGAAGAGCCGCTCAGGAATGCCGCATGACACGCTATGGACCGGGCGGCGCCGAATCGCTTGAGCTGATGGTCCAGGCGACGCGGATTGAGACGGAGATCGGCAACTTTGTTTTGCTTTCCATCCAGGATATCAGCCACGAGCGACGCAGGAGGTCCCTTGAGAAAATATTTTTCCATGACATCCTGAACACGGTTGGAGCCATCCTAGGGTGCGCAGACCTGATCCGCATGTCGGATCCCGATGATGCGTCGAAGTACGCAGAAATTATTTGTGACGCCACAGAGCAGGTGCTGGGGGAAATTCACGCTCAAAAAGACCTTCTGGCGGCCGAGAACAACGAATTGCGCGTGACTCGGGGCATCGTCAATACCGTTGATTTCCTTCGCGGCGTCGCACGCCTTTTTGCCAGCCAGGAGGCGGCCAGGGACCGCAATATCGTAGTCGATCCCTCTTGCGCAGAGGTGTTAATGGAGACCGATTCTGTAATCCTGGGGCGGGTTATCGGCAACATGGTGAAGAATGCTCTTGAAGCATCGGCCCCGGGTGAGACAGTCACTGTGAGCAGTGAAACGAGCGGTGACAGGGTGTGGTTTCGTGTGCACAATGCCGCGTATATGTCCCAAAACGTTCAGCGCCAGGTGTTCACGCGATCCTTCTCTACCAAGGGCGGCGCCAGGGGTATGGGTACGTACGGCATGAAGCTGTTAACCGAGCGCTATCTTCAAGGGAGTGTGGGGTTTGTATCCAACCAGGATGAGGGCACCACTTTCTTTGCCCACTACCCCGTCAGCCTATAACGGACGACAGAAGTCGGATGTCGGAAGACAGAGAGAAACATCCCACGGGCCGTAACATCGTGTCAACTTTCTTTTGACGCTTGGTGTAGTTTCTATGGGCAGCAATGAGTAATCGGCCCGCATGGCCGGAGGGCAGCCGGCCGGAGGGGCGGGATAACAGAAGCACTTATACGATAATACCTTTCGGAAGAGTCTGCGGCTTGGCGGTGGAAATGATACGGATTCATCGCACGCGCGCGCCGGTGTGGAGGGCGGGCTGCGTGAGGCCGAGCGGCGGCGTGTGGCCGCGGACAGATTCGCCGCTGCCTTCGGAGGCGGCAATGCCGGCCGGGGGCCGCCCGACCCCATGGGACCCCGCGCAAACCGCAACCCCGCAAACGTTACCCGCGCCCGGTTGTGACAAGCCGGTTTTAACCGGCTCTGCCGTTTTTGGCTTCGACCCCGTTTGCACGTTTCGGCTTTGTTTGAGAAGTATGGAAAAACGTAGTGCGCACGGTCAACTCTTAGCAGCCAGCAATTGGAGAGGCCTGGAAAATTTCCTAAACATATCGATGGATCTAACCGATCAAATAATAGTGATTTTGAGCTGAGGTGAGTTAAGTAATGGAAGTTTTTATAGCCCGACAGCCTATTTTTGATGCGAAGCAAACTGTATACGGGTATGAGCTTCTTTACCGATCGAGGGACGAGAACTTCTATTCACAGGTGGATGGCGACCAAGCCTCACTTTCCGTTATCAGGAATGTTCTTCTCGTTATCGGGGCACAGAAGATTTCCGGAGGCGGCAAGGCTTTCGTGAACTTCACGAGGAACCTTCTTATCAACGGGGCCGCTTCCCTGCTTCCAAAGGAGATAGGAGTCGTGGAGATCCTGGAGGATGTGGAGCCCGACCCTAAATTGATAAAAATTCTCAGCTCGCTTCGGTCCCAAGGCTACCCTCTGGCCCTCGATGATTTCATTCTCAGGGGAAATGAAGATAATCCCTTCCTTGAGATCGTTGATATTATCAAAGTGGATTTCCGTCAAACAGACGGCAAGGAGAGGGAGGAGATCGCGCAACGGTTTTCTCGAGGAAACAGGGTAAAGCTTTTGGCTGAGAAGACAGAGACTCGGGAAGAATTTAACGAGGCCCTGGAGATGGGCTACACTCTTTTTCAGGGCTACTTTTTCTGTAAGCCGGTCATTATGGCCAGACGGGACATCGAGGGCTATAAGATGAACCATCTGGGCATTCTAAAGGAGCTGAGCGCCGACTCTCCGAATTTCAAGGCCATCCAGAAGCTAATCGAGCGCGACCCGTCGCTGACTTACAAGCTCTTAAAGTATATCAACTCAGCTTATTTTGGCCGCCACCGCGAGATAACATCCATAAAACAGTCTCTGGATCTACTTGGCGAATATGAGATCAGGAGGTGGGCATCGATCGCAGTTCTTATGGAACTGGGAAAGGATCATCCACAGGAACTCCTCAGGGTCTCCCTGCTGAGAGCCCGCTTATCCGAGATGCTTGCCGGCATGCTGGGTTTTGGCGGGCAGAGGTCCGCATTCTTCCTGATGGGATTGCTTTCCTGCATGGACGCTCTACTGGAGAGACCGATGGAGGAAATCCTGGAGGATATTCCTATTGCAGCGCAGGCTAAGGCGGCTTTGCTTGGAGAGCGTAACTCTTACAGAGACGTGTTCGATCTAGTTGTATCATATGAGCGGGCAGACTGGGCAGCGGTTCCCGCGTTGGCCTCCGTCCTCGGGATAGTTGATGGCGAGATGTCGAAGATCTATTCGGAATCTATTGAATGGGTTGATGGAGCGTTCGAATAGCTGCAATAAGGGAAATGGTTTTTGGAGCGAATCCAGCCGATATACACAGGATGCGGGAAGGAACAGGAGGATTGAATTTTTTGGGTGTAAAGGGGGAGAATGGACACCATACAACGAGGAAACGGTTCTGAAGCTTTGTGCACCATCGTCATTGATACGTTAAAAGACCTCAGATGGAGGTCACGGCCTATCACTCCGAGCGTACTTCACCAAGCGTTAGCCGGGAAGCAGGAATACATTGAATTTCTGGCGGGCGCAGGATTGGCTGACTTTTCTTTTGGAAATTCCTGCCAATCCGCCGAAATGGTTGAAAAAAAGCAACAGGTCCAAACAGAAAACGATCCATCGCCTTATATGGAGACACTGCGGGATTTTCGTCTAAACCTTCTGGGTGAATTCGAAGATAAGGCCCCCAGAGACTTTCTCGCTCTGGCTTCAGGAATACGTGAACGGCTCACCAAGAGTAATAAAGTCAAACAAGTTTTGGACATCAACGACGAGGTTCTTCTAATTATACGGGCTGCAAAGCGCAGGGTTAGCGAGGAATTGGACCAGTTCACCACTCTTGTGAGAGAAATAGGTAAGGATCTGGTCGAAATTGATACCGGTCTCGTATCTTCCATATCATGCAGTCGGGAGACTTACGAGAGCAACAAGGCATTCAACAATACACTTGCATATGACCTGGAAGATACCACGGAGACCATTCACAAATGTGCAAATCTGATTGAGATAAGGGGTTTCGTTGCTGCTAAACTGGCGACGATTAAAGAATCTATCAAGAAAAAACGCGAACAAGACGAACATCGATTAAAACGGGCGACAGAGGAGCTTAAGAGGCTCAGGCAGCAAGTTGCGGGAATGAAACGAGAAATTGTTTACGTTCAAAAGAGGGCAAAAGACCTGGAAGAAGAGACTCTCCTTGACCCATTGACCGGAGTCTATAACCGCCGGGCTTACGAAAAACGTCTTCTGGAGGAGAAGGGGCATTTCGAGCGCAGTGGAGAGATATTTTCCATTCTGATGATAGACATAGACCAGTTCAAGTCAATCAACGACTGTTATGGACACTGGGCTGGAGATAGATGTCTGGAAGAACTTACAAAACTGATTAACAAAATTCTGCGCGGAACCGACTTTTTAGCACGGTATGGTGGAGAGGAATTTATAACAATTCTTTCAGGCACGGACCAACGGGGTGTCCGCATTGTCGCTGAAAGATTACGCAAGCTCATAGAGCGGGCGCGTTTTATTTACCAGAATGAAGAAATCCCGCTCACTGTAAGTATCGGGGGCACCACTATAGATGCTTCAGACCAAGACATTGAAACAATTTTCAAGCGAGTGGATACGGCAATGTATGAAGCTAAGAAAAAGGGACGCAATCGTTCAGTGGTCCTATGACTCATGGTTGTACATATATAGTATGGACGTAGCTTGGGCATTTTTCTGTAAACAGGTTGGGTGTTAGTTCTTTTGTGTGCTGATTCTTATTCGGTAGGAGAGCCTATGCCAGATAAAGTTCACGGTGTGGTAAGGGTTCAGACGCTGAATATTGGAATTGGCACTCGTTTGCAGCTTCAGATCGGTCAAGAAGGACAAAAATATAAAATTGGAGGTATCTTGACCGGAATGGCTCCAGACGAGTTCCTTATGATCAGTATTCCCGCCTATCCCGGTATTCTCAACAGACTGACGGCCGGAACTTTAATAGTCGGCAGATATGTCTATGCCGGAAATGTGTACGGGTTTAACTCAACCATACTGAACTTCATACAGAAGCCTGTACTGCTGGTTTTCCTTACTTATCCCGCTACCGTCGAAAAGGTGAACCTGCGCCAGAGTCAACGGGTCGAGTGCCGCTTTCCTGCGAAAGTGTGGAAAGGCAATGGCGTCTTAAGGGCTGTCATAGTCGACATAAGCCTGGGAGGATGCAGGGTTTGTATAGATAGTGGCGAGAGCGGATTTTCATCTTTCAACGTCGGGCAGACTGTCGAACTGTCCTTTCACCTGGCGGGGATACAGGAAGAGCAGGTGACAGAAGGCAGTGTGAAAAACCTGAGAATGGATGGACAGTATTGTGAAATGGGCGTTGGATTCGATCCAAATAATGAGGGCGTCTTGAACAATGTGAAGCTTTATTTAGACAGCTTCGCCAGCGACGGTTAATTCCCGCTCCTTATTGCGGCCGGCAAAAACAGGTTCATGCGGCTAACTTTCATGAGCCAGGGCTCACAACCTATGCATGCCACGGTTCGCTATCTTCGTGTTCCTCGTGTCCTGGTTTAAACAAAAACGGCGGGCGGAAGGGGGCACCATGAAGATCATGAAGAGCCACGAAGAAGACAAAAGAAAAAGGAGCGGCTACAAGAGGAGCTCGCAATCGGCAAATAAAAGAACGCCCAAACAGGGCGCAACGAAGGCATGCCTCCCTTGGAGGCTGGCCAAACGCCCCCTGCGGCGGGTGAATTCAAAGCCCAGCCCTATGCGCGGGTTTTTTTATTTTATTGAGTCCCGTAGATGATCGAGGTAGACAGTACGGATTCTTTCATTTATTCAGAGAATAAGAAAGCCTAAGGATAACGGAACGGGCAATACTGATTTTAGGGGTGTTGGCGGGCCGATACCGCGAGGGCGAGATGGAGACAGCGAAGGCCAATGACTACAGGCGAAAGGATTCGCGGCTACATGGGGCGCTCGTCTTATTGTGTCTCGTTTTCTTCGGGATGAGTGTCTTTCCGAAGTTCGGCTTTTGTGAGGCCGTTCTTTTCCTTTTGATGCTAAGCGGGCTGTATCTAAGATTAGCAGACGTGTTTGTGCTGGGCTTGACGTGCGGCCTGATGTCGTTTCTCTGCCGAGTCGCGAGCATCAGCAGCTTATGGCCCCTTCCAATGGTTTTTGCCCTGGGCGCCGCGCTGATTGCGGGGAGGCTCATTCCGTTTACGAGAGGGGCATTTGGCTGGATAAAGAGGGGAAATTGGGGGCGCCAAGAGATAGCAATGACGGCCGTCGTTGCCGCAATATCCGGAATATCACTAGTTTGCTGGTATTTCATCGTGAAGCCGGATATCTCGGACATCGCAAGCAGAATACCCGACGTGCATCCGGTTGAAGTTATCCTGATCGGCGTTCTTTTTTCCATAAGCAATGCAATTTGTGAGGAGGCTTTGTGGCGCGGGATGATTTTCGACGCGGTTGAGAGAGTTTTTTCGTCAAGCGCGGCAGTCATTTTTATCCAGGCATTATCTTTCGGTGCGGCTCACCTTAACGGTTTTCCAAGAGGCGTATCCGGAATGGTTCTGGCGACTATCTACGGTTGCATATTGGGCTACGTTCGACAATGCGCAAAAGGTTTGATGGCGCCAATCGCGGCCCACGCATTGGCCGATGCGGTCGTATATTCGATCCTCGTTTTCGCAGCTTTGGCAGGGGTAATGTAACCGAACAGCATTACAACAGTCACCCCGGTGCTTACCGTGTTAACGTTATGGACTTTTTAATATAAGAAATTATGGCGCCGCTCGCAGTCCATGAGATCGTCAGGCTTTCTTGGCCCGGCGCCAATGGCTCAGTCCTTGCCTCCGCGACCTGCCGAGAGCCATTGATCGGCGATTGCGTTTACCCAGGTCACAAACGTTTCGGCTCCTTTGATGTCGTACAACGTGTATTCCGGGCATCCGAGCACCGGAACGATATGCGAAAATGCATGATCGGGCGCAAATAGAATGACTCTACCGGTGGCTCTATTACACAGCGTCGTGTTGCCGTTGGCTTCCTGTGCAATGGAGTAATACTCTTTCAGCGGGATCGGAATTCCCGAGTCCTCGAACGCCCAAGAGTAGTGTTCGATGAATGCTGCGTCACGTGACGCCTCATCGATGGTCAGCACATCGTTGTGATTCATCAACCAGGTATCGGGGTCCTCGCCGCGCTCGATAATACCGCCGAAAGACTGCAACAAGACCGCATGCTCCCGGCAAACGGTTTGAACCTCATGTCTGATAGGCAGAGGAGAAAGCCAGCTTGGATGTATTTCTCCCCGCTTCCAGGAAAACAACATGAGCTCCCGTCCATTGATTCTCACGGGTGTCACTTTTGCTTCGGAGAGCAGGTCATGCATCGGGGCAAAAAGCTTTTGAAAGTCCTTGCCGGCAGGCTTCCAGCTCCCCTGGGGCTTCACTGAACCCACTTCAACGATGTCACGTTTGCGGGGAAACCAGGGAACACTTTCGAGAAACTTATTCCATTCTTTGTTCATCACGGTATCCAGAGAGTTAAAAGAGGTTGAAAGTCCAATCAGAGCGAGCTTTCAAAAAGATCTAACAGTTGGTTTTCAAGCTCCTCCACCCAACCCATGAATCGCCGAAACCGGTTGATTCCGCCGCAGATCAGCCCATGCACGAGACCAGTAATGGGCCTGCTGTTTAATTCGGTCCCAGGATAGTTGTAAGTTTTCTATTTTCTCATTTGAACCAGACCGATCAGGAGTTGCTGGTATTTTTTTTCCTAATCCACAACGCGAACATTTTTCGACATTGTGCTTTTCAAGATGCTCCGCCGCTTCTTCTCCTCCAACCGCCGGACGTTTGCCGCCCTGCCGACCCCTGTCTTCTTTCTTTTGGGAACCTGCCTTACGGCCTCCTGCATCAACTCCACGAACCGCTCCACCGCCAATTCCCGGTTTGGCGCCTGGCTCCGGGTCTGCTGCGAAATTACCCGCAACACTGCATGTTTGCAAAGCATCTCGTTTCCCGGGCACTCTTTCGGGTTGAGCGGGCCGCAAACCGATAATGTGATGCAGATTTTTGTTGACAAATTTTGTTTAGTAGCTATACAATATAGCATGGAAAAAAAACAGACACATAATGCAGCAGCTGCGCAAGGATCTGAAACAATGCTCAAGAGCGGGCTTTTCCAGGCAGAGGGCAAAAAAATCATGGATTGCTTCATGCGGCTGGTTCACAAATACAATTCCATGGAAAAGCTGCCGGCCAGGCATGGGAAGGGTTTTGATCTCTACCATTCGGAGCGGCATATGCTCGACAAGGTCGGCGAGAACCCCGGAATCAATGTCACCGAATTTGCCCAGATCGCAGGAGTGACCAAAGGGGCTGTTTCGCAGGTTATAAAAAAACTCGAAAACAAGGGTCTCGTCCGAAGGTACAAGAAAGGCGGCAACGAGAAGGAGGTATTCATCGAACTCACGCAGGAAGGGAAGGCTGTCTGCGAGTGCAGGAAAAGAATAAATCAGGAAACGGTCCGGGCGATATCTGAGGAGCTTGGACGTCACAAGGGTGATGAGGTGGCTTTTCTGATCGGGATGTTTCGCTGGTTGGAGGAGTTTTTGGACAGGAGCAGGCAGGCGATGATGCATTCAGGAAAGGATTGAAGTTTTTTTATTCCAATAGTTTAGTTACTAAACTAAATAGAGCGGGAGGATTTGGTATGACGACGATGAATCAGAGGATAACGAGACTTCGTCCGCCGCGTGTGGCCATCTGCCTTTTGGGCGTTGCCGGGCTCATTTATGGATTTTTCCCGGCAGTGCGGGCCTCTTTTTGGATCTGCCTGTGGTGCGGTCTGAGCGTCTTTGTGCCGGGGGCCGCCGTGATGGTCTGGGCGTGGGCCGAGTTTGAGAAGAAGGACAATCCCATTCTTCCGACGGATACGCCTGTGGTTCTTATTTGTTCGGGACCTTTTCGCTTCTCGCGCAATCCGATGTACCTCGGAATGCTGTTGATGCTTCTATCGCCCGCGATCGGCCTGGGGGCGCCCCTGTTCCTTTTTCCGCCCGTCGTCTTCTTTGTGGTGATCAATTTCGTATTCATCCCATACGAGGAAAAGATTCTGGGGGATTCGTTCAATGGAGCCTTCGCAAATTATACTTGCTCGGTTAGAAGGTGGGTGTAGCGGCTGGGGCCTGGATGCAAGGTTGATGGGTTAAAAGGTGCTTGCTGTTCGACAAGCTTGAACAAATTGCTCGATGCGTTTACAATGCGACATTTGTTTCGGGTAAGAGGTTTGGCCGGTCGGGAGAAATGAAAAGAATCGAAACCGACGCAATCGTTTTGTGCACACGCGACCACGGTGAATCGGATCGCCTGGTGACATTCCACTCCGCGGGTTTTGGGAGATTGCGCGGGATTGCCAAGGGTGCCAGGAGAAGCAGGAAAAGATTTGCAAACGTATTCGAACCATGCAGTCTTGTGCGCCTGGAATGCCGGGAGAGAAATTCTTATATCTGGATTGAAGGGTGCAAACTTCTGGAGCCTTATCTGCCCATGCGCACAGATATAGAGAAGTGGGCATGCGCAGCGCTTTTTTCCGAAATCATTTTGGAGATGGTGCCCGAATGGGAACCACACGCCGCCCCTTTCCTTCTCCACAAGGGGACTTTTGAAAGATTGGAGCAGGACAGGGACCCGCAGAACGTGCTATTATTGGCGCTGCTGCGGTTTCAGGCGTTGATGGGATATATGCCCGCCCTGGATGGGTGCGCAATTTGCCGGCGGGGGCTCAGGACGGCCCGAAAATGGTTTTGGCAGCCTGTGCACGGGAAGCTGGTGTGCGCAGATCACTTTTGCGCGAATACCGGCTATATTGCGGTGGATCTGGGGACACTTGCCCTAATGCATTATATGAGGAAAATTCCGCTCGATAGAATCTGGCGGCTTCGGATGCGCCGTGAAATGAGAGCGCCCCTTTTGACGGGTCTTCTCGACTGGTTCTGCTATCATACCAGAAGGGAAATCCGGAGCATAAAGGTGCTGGATCAAATAAACGGAAGTCGACCGGGAAGGCAATGGATTCCGAGAGTGGTCGCCGATCCAGTCGAGCCGGGAACACTATCTTCGGGAAGTTAAACGAGGCGAACTCTTATGGAGTGGATCAGCCAATTTGAGGGTATCGCTCACAGTTCCCCGTGGCTTGCAATAGTTTTTTCGTTCGCCGGAGGCGTTCTGGCAAGTTTTACGCCCTGCACCTATCCGATGATGCCGATAACGGTTGCCTTTATTGGCGGGAAGGCGAACGGCAGCAGGAAAAGAGGTTTTCTGCTTTCGATCTTTTATGTGGCGGGCATGTCGATTGTCTATTCGGCTCTGGCTGTCTTTGCCGCTCTTACCGGACGGTTGTTCGGCGCTCTTACCGCCAGCCCCTGGGTTTATTTGATCGTTGGCAATGTTTGTCTTTTTTTCGGCCTCGTAATGCTTGAGGCGGTACCGCTTACGCCGCCGGGTTTTCTCAATAACTTAAGGGTGGCGGCTTTTTCCGGCCACGATGTTTTTGCCAGCATGATACTGGGCGGGGCGTCCGCTTTAGTGGTGAGTACGTGCACCACCCCGATTCTGGGCGTTCTTCTGGCCATGGTTGCGGCCAAGCGCCAGCTAGTCCTCGGGGTGGGCATGGTTTTCTCATTTTCAGTGGGCCTGGGGGCGCTGGTGATAGTGGTGGGCACTTTCACCGGATTGCTTACCTCGTTGCCGCGATCCGGAAAATGGATGCTTCGGATACAGAGGAGTTTCGGCATCCTGATGATTCTTGCGGCGGAATATTTCCTGATAAAGACTGGGGAGTTTTTGATATGAACTGTGAGGGAAGTGGGAAGTTGGCGGCGGTTTTATTTTTTTCGATTCTTTTTTTGGCGGTATTTGCCGGCCGGCCGACCGGATCTGTTGAGGAGAGCAAAGGGGCCACCGCTTTTGCTGCGCCTGATTTCGATCTACAGGACTTGAACGGATCTCACGTCACCCTCAGCCAGTTTAAGGGACAAAAACCCGTCCTTCTCTATTTCTGGGCCACGTGGTGTCCTCACTGCATGGCTGTGCGGCCGGAAGTGATCAGGCTGCGAAAGGCGACCTCCGATGCCGATGTTGAAATAATAGCAATCGACGTGGGGGCCGGAGATTCGCTTGCCAGGGTGAAGCATTTCGAAGAAGCCGATCCCGCGCCCTATGTCGTTTTATATGATCCTGATTCGAAGGTAACCCGTTCCTACCGGATTGAGGGCGTACCTCACTTTGTCTTATTGGATAAGACCGGAATGGTCATATACGAGGGCTTTGAGCTTCCGGAAGATCCGGTAGGTCTTCTAAAATAATGAAAGATGTACTGACAATTATCATGGCCGGAGGCAGGGGTGCGCGGCTTATGCCGCTAACAGCGGA
>DASPQK010000270.1:0-3852 GCA_035624985.1 Syntrophobacteraceae bacterium
GCCCGCGAATTCCAAGTTCATCCAGTATTTGTTTCGCCGCCAGGAATTGGGAGTGGAAGCCGTCATCGAAGGTGGCCAGGAATCGCAACCCCTGGAATGTGTACGCACCTGAAAGATACCTGGTGAACTCATCCGGGCTCAAGAATCCGTGTCGGCGATTAAGAAGAGAAAACAACCCATGACAATCGCGCATATGAGCCGGGGAAATGTCGTGAAGCATCAGCACGATGACCTTGGAGCCGGATGGACATAACGTCCGCAGGGGATTCAACTGGATAAGCCGGCCGTAGACTGAGAGGACATAGACTCCAACAGCGTGTATTATCTTCACTTACTGGCTTTCAATATAGGTTCTGCGTTCAGGTATGCGCGAAATCAGGATGTCGGGGAGGGCAATCAACCCGCAAAGCACGTCGAACAATGCAAACGCACAGGCAAGCGAGCCCTCAGCCAGCGAGTGTCTCATATATTTGAGACCGGTCAGGAACCGTCCCGTCGGGAAAGTCACCACAGCGCTCAGAGCAATTCTCAATCGTGGGAAAACACCGGCGGACTTTTCGGGGAACGCGCTGAATCCATAGCGTGCGGCGAGGATGGCAGCATACTTCCAATGCCTCTGCCCTCTCCAATGGGTTCGAAGCGTGATGCGGCGTCTCGGATGTCGCGCGACCGCCCCGGGAACGAACCCGATAACCCCCTGCTCCAGGACCCTTGCCGCCAGATCGACATCTTCGCAGGCGGGAAACTTGAACTCTTCATCGAAGCCGCCGGCTCGAACGAGCGCCCCGCGCCGGTAAGCGATCGCAGCGGTATGAAATCTCCCGCCCTCCACGCTGACAGGCGCATCCCAAAGCGGGCCGGAACCCTTTCCACAGGGAATCAGGGCCGCTTCCGCTCCCATCCATGACGAATTGACCTTTAAATACTCTACGAGCTGCCGGACCATTTCTTTCTCGGGCAGGACGTCGCTGTCTACGAAGACGACGATTTCACCGCCGCTGTTTCTGATGCCGAGGTTTCGCGCGGCTGCAGGCCCCAGGGGACGTTGCCGCACCAGTTTAAAATGAGGAAAAAACGGGACCCAGCTCTGAACAGCCCCCCGGATATTCTCTTGACTGCCGTCATCGCAGACAATCACCTCGCAGCGAGCAAAATCGATACTCTGCTGACCGATGGCCCTCAAACACTCGACGAGAAGGTCCGGCCTGTCCCGGACCGGGATGACTATACTGGTTTCAATCAAATCACTTGAATCCACCTCTGTATCCTCTGTGACCTTTGTGGTTCCGGCTTCAGCAATAGGGTGGCCCGAAATCTCTGCTTGGTATACGCCCGGCTAGGATTGCAAGATATGCATTTATAAGTCGTTTTGAAAACCTGATGTAATCGCCAAAAGTTTCGCCATCCTCTTTAAATGGAATGACAGCACGCAGTAACGTCAATCCAATACAAAAAACCGCCAGCCCCACAGCGTCGAATCGTTTACCGATTTTATTGAGGAAATAGACAGAATTCCTTTTTATGAGAAAACTGACGTTACCAGTCAGGTTATACACTGCCATGGTTGGGTAATGGACAATGCTGTCGATAGGTAAATACCTTACTCGCCAACCTTTTAAGTGGGCTCTATACTGCATATCATGATCTTCTATATACATAAATAAATTATTATCAAATAGCCCAATCTCTCGAATGCATTCAGAACGAATAAGTAAGCATACTCCGTTAAGCGCCCCTGCTTCTACAATACAATTTCGTGATCGATGTCCAAATTCGTGATTGGCCCTGAAGCGAAACCAGCATTCGATATTCCTCATGAGGCTTGGAGCTGACAAAACCGTATTTTGTATATTGCCAAATTGGTGCAGGAAGACACGCGGTCCGGCAAAACCGACATCATGGTTTTCAGTCATATAATTGATCATTTCAGATATAAAGTCAGGATTGATTACGATCGTGTCGGAATTGAGAATCAGTACATAATCAGCATTATTCGAAATTGCATATTCAATTCCGACATTGTTGCCGCCCGTATAGCCCAGGTTATGATGCGTCTGGATTACGGCAACGTGGTCGTATTTTTCGCGGACGGCGCTTTCCGTTCCATCTGACGATCCATTATCTACCAGCACGACGGCATGATTCAGATAGCTGACATTTCGCAAGGATTCTATGCACCTCATGGTGAGATCGCGAGTGTTATAAGTTACGATTATAGTATATACTGATGGATACATATTCAATCCTGCCACTTAGCATCGCGGAGGCTTACCGGCGCAAGCGCATCCTCTCGACTTTCGTCTGTTATACGTCTGTTTGTCTCTGCTTTCCCTGCGTCTCCGCAGTGGATCGGCCCAGAGATCGTTCGCTTTTCCATTTCCTGCGGATAGCCGCTCGTTTACGCCAAAGGCTGGGGATAAGCCGCCAGATGACATAAGGGAAAGTGGCTCGTCTTCCCGCAAACCAGCTCCACCCCATCTGTCCGCATGCGTACGTAAGGCTATAGAGGTTCCCTGGTATAGTTTTCCTTGGGTCCGTCGTGGAATAAATCAATTGTGACAGATCGATTCGAATATTGCGCTCAAGCGTGTGATTGCCCGCAAAGCTGCCGCTTCCGTAATGATGGTACTTGCTCTCAGGCACGACGCCGATTTTATAGCCGGCAAGAAGCGCCCTCCTGCATAAGTCATTGTCTTCAAAGTACATTTCGAAAATTTCGTCGAATGCCCCCACTTTCTCAAACACCTCGCGACGGACGATCATAGCCGACCCTTCGATCCAGGAAACGTCTACGGGCCGCCCACCCGGCCGCCACTCTCGGACTTTTGCCAATCCAACTATTTTGCGCGCCCAGTCGGAAAGCTCGCTCCCCTGATATTCCAGTTGCAGCGGCGCCAGCATCCCGTACTCGCTGTGGGAAAGAAAACCTGACAATATCGGTCCCAGCCATCCCGGTTCGAACCAGACGTCGGGGTTGATTATTCCTATATAATCCGCGCCGTTCGCAAGAGCACATTCAATGCCTATGTTGTTTGCCTGCCCAAACCCGACATTTGTCCTAGATTGTATATATTCCAATATTGGACATATTTGCCTGAGTCCATCAAGCACAACGGGGTCCAGCCGGTCGTTATCCACTACGACAATGGCATCCGATCCCCCGGCATACAGGGTCTCGATGCACCTGGGAAGCCATCGTTCGCTATGGAAGTTGACAACGACGGATGTCAGGGAAGGCAAATTGTCAGCTCCACTGTTGTTCCTGAATAATGCATTAACTTGACTATAGGGCCGGACCTAAGTAAGTTGACATACTTTTCTAACTTTCAGCGGCTTCCACCTCTGTGATCGCGCGAATACTGCTACCTCAAGACGCACCATGGTTTCATAATATGTACTATTTGTTTCTTCGTAGCGAAGCATGTGCCAGAGTCGCTCCTGGTAGTTGAGTTCAGGGTTGTAGGGCGGCAGATAGTGAATATTCAAATTCGGGTTGTCGGTAAGGAAACGTCTCACTCGGGCTCCTTTATGCCAGGAAGCATTGTCGGCCCAAAGGTCGATGGTCAAGCCTTTGAAACGCGATACGATTTTGGTGAGCATTTTGAGAAACCCGTCCGTGTTTCCTCGCACCCATTTCATAATTCCATGAAACCCGTTAAGAGGATCGACCCAGCCAAAAAGATTGAGACGTTCATGATGCTGGCTTTTTGTGTACACGTAAGACTTCGTGCCTCTCTTTCCCCAGAGACGCGCGAGCTTCGGGTGAAGAGAGAACCCAGGTTGTTCAACGACAATTATTTCTTCCGGGTAACGACAATTAAAATTCCCGGTCAGCGTCAATTATTTTTCCCG
>DASPQK010000271.1:0-7584 GCA_035624985.1 Syntrophobacteraceae bacterium
TCAGCCGCAGACGCTCTGGATGACCCAGCCGGCGGACTACCGCAATATGGACGTCCACAGCCCGGCGCAGCCTTCAGACGCGATTACCGCCACGATTGCTTCAAACCAGGTGAACGCGATCAAGGCCCTGGTCCCCATGAACAACCTCATCGTGATGACCAACGGCGGGGCATTTATGGTTATCGGCGGCTACATCACGAGCCCGGTTGCCGTAACGCCCTCAAACATCGTCGTTGCGCCGCAGAACGCGATCGGGTGCGCAGATCTTCCGCCGATCGTCGTAAACTACGACATCCTATACGTCCAGGCAAAGGGGTCCATCGTGAGGGACCTCGCATACAATTTCTACGCCATGATCTACACCGGGACCGACATGTCGATCCTTTCGAACCATCTTTTCTTCGGCCACAATATGAAAAGGTGGGCTTACGCAGAGCAGCCCTTCTATCAGATCTGGACGGTGCGCGACGACGGGGTCCTCTTGTCGTTTACATACCTCAAGGAGCAGGACGTTTACGCCTGGGCGCACCATGATTCGCCGGGAAATTCGGGGACGGACGCCTTTCTTTCGGTGGCATCCATTCCTGAGCAGCAAATCCCCGGCATTAACGTCGATTCGGTTTATTTTGTGGTGCAAAGAACGCTTCCGGGGGCCAACTCGGGCAACCCCATAATGTGCGTCGAGCGGATGAACTGCCGCAATTTCTTGACAAACGGCATAAGCGACGTGACGAAAGCCTGGTTTGTGGACTGCGGGCTTCAGTACAACGGGAACCCGGTCACCGCCGGCGGAAACGGTCAGGGCGCGACACAGACCGTCTCCGGCCTGGATCATTTGAACGGCGCGACCGTGAGCATCCTGGCCGACGGCAACGTGCAGCCACAGCAGGTCGTTACAGGCGGGACGATCAGCCTCCAGTACCCGGCGACTCTCATCACGGTGGGGCTGCCGTATGTGGCGCAGCTTAGGACCCTTTGCATGCAGCCCGAAGGGATGGCCATGCAGGTGCAGGACTACCGGAAGAAAATCGCCGCAGTGGCTGTGCGGGTGGCCGATACGAGGGGCTTAAAGGTCGGGCCGAACTTCAGCATACTGACCGAGATAAAGGAGCGGGGCGCCACAGTCTACATGGGAACGGCGATCCCCCTTACCACGGGGGACCAGCGCCTGGTGATAACAAACGAATATTTGGTTGATGACGACGTATACATCCAGGCCGACCAGCCGCTGCCATGCACCATCTTGGGAGTGATACCGGAGGTGAGTATTGGGGACAGCCCCGGCTAATTAGGAATTAGAGCCTGCCCCGGAGGCGTATCTGATCCGGGGAATGAGGAATTAGGAATGAAAGGAAAGGGCAATTAGGTCCGGCACTCAGCGTCGGGATCGCGCTATCATCATCCCGATGTCACCCTCAAACCGGCTGAGTGCCGGAGGGAAATGCCCGCAAATCCGCATTGGACCGTGCGTGGTTGGATATGGGTCGAGGCGGGATCTTTGATTCTGGGGCATTGTGCAGAGGTCCCGTGAGCGTCCCGGGGGGGTTCTAATTCAGGCCAGCCTTCATGACCTACTGAACCTAGAATTTTCGTCGGATCTGGTTCCGGCTTTCGCCTTATACCTCGACCGCTATGCGCTCAAAAGAGACCAGGTGCCACAGCGGATAGGAAGGAGGTTACACAGGCCCACGGTTCAGTTTTTCCTTGGCGTGGAGTAGTGGGTCATTTTGATTTTTTTGTGGCATGGGTTTTGCCCTTATCAAAGCGACAATTGGGTATTTTTATACCCATTTTCAACCCTAAAAAATCCCCCCATTTTTGGATAAAGTAGTGGATCACTCTAAAATGTCACCTGAAAGTTTCATCTTCCCGGAATCGTGGAGTCATAGTAAGATTTAACTCTCATGAGAAAACACCTTACCGATAAAAAGTATACTCTGTAGGTCACGGCAACGTCAAAGTAATTTTCTGTAGGTGGTTTTGATTGACGACTGCTGAATTATTTTAAGGTCTACTAAAGTTTCACAGTACGAAAACGAATCCCATAATGACCTATTTCCTCTATGCGGTACCTAACTTTTGGAGTGGTGCTGCCCGGGTTTTGGACTTGGGGGCAACTCTTAATATCTATAATGAGACCTTCTCCCCGGCCATAGCCGACTATTACGCTATAAAGGCTGATTGGTTGGCCATTGGAGAGGACATGCGGTTGGCAGTAGAACAGTTTAAACAACAATATGTCACGCCAAAGAGATAAACACCACGCTCCTCAACAATCTGGACAAAAGGGCGTCGTCAAAGTTGAGGCTGCTGGTTTTTCTGGTCCGCTCCCACCGCCTGAGATCCTTGCAAAATACGATGTAGTTCACCCTGGAGCTTTGCAATCAAAATAGAGGAATTATAAATTATAATAATAATAGGATGATATGGGGTAATCGAGAATGGAAAAATTACCCCACAAACTTGGATTTTTTATTTTTGTGGGGTGAATTGGGATGGACAATTTCCTTGGGGATTGTACTTTCTGGATGCCCTAAAAGGGATACCCAAATGGTGCTTGAGGATGTCTTAAGGGATAGTCGAAAATACTATTTGGCGCGGAAGGGAAAGCTGACTCCGGCAGTACTCGGAATCCCCAAAGGCTCGGTAAAGCAAAAATGCTTGCGGGGAAAGGATTACAACTACCTTCATGTCCGAAGTGGAAACAAAATAAAAGACGTGTACCTTGGCAAATTAAGCAGCTATTCCCTTAAAACTATCCAAGATCAACTAAAGAAACGAAAACAACTTTTGAACGAGATTGCTATTGCCCGTAACTCTCTTAAGACTATCGGCGTTTCAAAACACATGATCGAGAACCAAGATTTCTCTGAGATTATTCAGAATCTTTTCCGAAAAATGGGAGAGTGTGGCCTGTGGGATTTCGGGCTTGAACTCGTTGGAAGCTGGTGTTTCAAAGTATACCAGAACTATATGGGCGTCGAATTCTACCCCTTTACGACTATCGACGTAGATTTGGCTATCCCCTTTCCATACAAAGCAAGAGGTTGACTTGGGCAACCTGTTAGAAAACTTAGGGTTTAATCTAGTACTTGCTTGAAAAAGTGTGCGTAGCAAGCATTCGTGTTCGTCACCCCGGCAGTCCCGGCAGTGCATTTGAGCCGGGATCAAGAGCCGGGGTCCAGGGGGTTTCAGAGGTGAGATCAGAGCTGGATTCCGGCTTAAAGCGTGCCGGAATGACGAGTTTCGAGCACCTCTGAGACGTTGCGCTAATTTTTGCAAGCAAGTACTAGATTTCAGGCTCGACGGAGCCATGGTCTATGAGGGTTTTGGGCTAAAGATCGAATTGCTTAGTCCAGATAAGAGAAAAGGAGTTCCAGACGGTAGGATTAACATTGATAAGTTAAAGATGGCATCTCTCGCATTGCGCTATTTGAATATACTCCTTGACAATCCAATCTCGATTAGTATACGTCAAGTTGGCAAAATATCCGTTCGGTCACTATCTGCTTTCTTCATACACAAATTGTTGGTTGCTCCATTGCGAAGAGAGGTCGATAGGAAAGAAAAAGATCATATGCAGGTAAATTTAGTAGCCAAGCGCATTCTACAACAAGATGACTCTACAAGTGAATTATCAAGGACACTGGGACGTCTTCCTTATGGCTGGAAGAAAAGGATCAGGGCTTCCGCAAGTGTGATGAAAAAGATTCTTCCTCCGAGTGAACCGGATGCGGTTTTAGTCTTGCTGTCAAGAGTTTTGGTCTAGCACCAACTTGCGCAGTGCTGCGCGGCGCAGTCAAACCTTCAAAATGGAGACGGATCATATCGATTTCGAACGGAAGACCTTCACGCCTTACACCAGAAAAACCAAAGACGGTTCGCTCAAACCCGTAACCCTTCCCATGAACGAATGGCTCCATGCCCAGTTGTTGTGGTGGCGCGAGAACAGACCTTTCAAGAATGAAAAGTGGGTCTTTGTTGACGATCATCCCGGTCCCAATTTTGGAAAACGTTATAAGGTGCGTAGGGGTTTTTTGAAATCGTTGTGTAATCGGGCTGGCGTAGAGCCTTTCGGGTCTCACGCATTGCGCAGGTTTGTGGCATCAATTCTTTCTGGAAAGTGCAAATTCAGTACCCCCACTATCCAGTACGTTTTGGGGCACGATAAGCCAACGACTACGGATAATTACATCCAAAATATCAGAAACGATGTTCAACAGGCGCTTGACATGCTGGCTGAGGGGGAAATCTGGACTCTTCGTCCAGAGGTAAAAAAAGAAGCGGAGTACCCCAAAAGTACACCGCTTGAGTTTGAAAGTGGCGTCCCCAGCCGGATTTGAACCGGCGTTGCCGGCGTGAAAGGCCGGTGTCCTGGACCAGGCTAGACGATGGGGACCTGGTAAGGCAAAAGTAAAAAGGCAACCCCCTGCGGGGGAAGGCAAAAGTAAAAAGGCAAAAGTAAAAAGTAAAAAGGCTTTGGCCGCCATTGTTTCCCGGCCGACGCTCCGGAAGCTTAGGCCCCGAAGCGCTGTATTTAGCACTCCATCCGGTATGGTGTCAATTAGCAATAAGGAACCAGAAATTAGTCTTCGGCGGCCGGTCCCGCGCTTTGCAGTTCCGCGCCGGGTGGGATGACGACCGGCCACCGATTGCCGATCTGTTTTATGGGCCGTGCAGGATTCGAACCTGCGACTCTCTGCTTAAAAGGCAGATACTCTACCTCCTGAGTTAACGGCCCCACTGGATCGAACCATCCTTAGTACCATTTCCTGCGGCTTTGTGTCAACATAAAGAGCCGATAGAAAATCCGTTTATGTTGTCACAACTCACAGGGTTATATTACTGAGGCATTTGGAGGAGCAGGATGAAAAAAGTCACATTGGGCGCACAGACCTTAATTTATCCCATGCCGGCCTTTCTGATAGGCGCAAATGTCGGCGAAAAGCCAAACTTCATGACCGCTGCCTGGAGCGGGATAGCGGCCTCCACCCCTCCCATGATTACCGTGGCCCTCCAGCATCACAGGCACACCCTGAAAGGGATCAGGCAAAACGGCACGTTCTCGGTAAACGTGCCGGGCGCAAACCTCGCGCGGGAAACCGACTACTGCGGCATGGTTTCGGGCACCACAAAAGCCGATAAGGCAGCCGAGTGCGGGTTCACAATATTCTACGGAAAACTCAAAACCGCTCCCCTGATCGAACAGTGCCCGGTCAACCTGGAATGCGAGCCCGTCCATAGTCTAGCGCTTGGCTCCCATACACTGATCGTGGGCCGGATCGAGGAAGTCCATGTGTCGGAAGATTGCATGTCCGAGGGCGAGCCCGACCCGGCAAAAATCGACCCGATAGTCTTCATAACAGGCGCCAAAAATGCCTACTTCAGGCTTGGGGAGAAAATCGGTCCCGCCTTCAAGATCGGAAAGCAGATGCCAAGGAAAAGCGAATGGAAAATGTAGAATGTAGAATGTAGAACCGCAGAACCGATGAAGGAAAAGCGAATGGAGAATTTCCAACAGCGGTCCGGCACTCAGCCCGGCACTCGAACGCAGGACGTCGCGGATGCGGCATCTATTGGGACTGGGTGCCGGACCGCTTCCTTCGTCATTCGAAATTCTACATTCTACATTCTACATTCGCTTTTCCGAGGGAGCTTACTCCTTCGGCAAAATCACCACCTCGATCCGGCCCTCCAGGGCCTGCTTAAATCTTTTCGCATCGGCGACCGAACCCACTATTGCGCCGTAGTGCATTGGGATCGCGATCTTGGTGGAGATCGTCCTGGCGGCCTGTACGGCTTCCTCTGCGGTCATGACATAAGTTCCCGATACGGGCAGAAACGCTATGTCGACTTCGATCCGCTTCATCTCCGGAATCAAATCGGTGTCGCCCGCGTGATAATATCGGACGCCGTCCAGTGTGAAGACAAAAGACAGATGCCCCGCCGATTTGGGATGGAAGTTCTTATTGGTGTTGTAGGCCGGCCCGACTTCGATCTCAACGCCCTTTACGCTCAGCTTGTCGCCCGGGGCCACAACCTTTATCTCGCCCTTGAGTTGCGCTGCCGTAACCGTATTGGCCACTATGACCGAATCTTTTTTTCGGATCTTGGCAACGTCTTCCGGTGAATTGTGATCGTAATGGTCGTGGGTGATCAGGATAAGGTCGGCGGGCTTTGTGGACGATATCCGGAAAGGGTCGACCGCAACGACCGTAGTTCCGTCAATGCGAATCGCATCGTGGCCAAGCCAGTGTATGTTTTTCACCGCTTCCTTGAGGTCCATGCTTTGCTCCTTTTGGTGGTTAGGGGTTATAGGACGGTTAGCGGCATTGTGCCTGACCTCTTATTCTCAAAACCGGAGAGATTATAAGAGAGATTATACCGGATTTTCAACTCGACCACCCTAATAAAAACCCACGGGTTGCAGGCCGGACATGGAGGGGCGAAGCCCACAAGGGCTGCGCCTGAAGTAATCGGCCACAGTGCGCCTGAAACCGGAGACCAACAGTCTTGAATTGTTCACTGTCGATCTTCACCCTTCACTCTTTTGCGGTTTTGAGTTAATGTGGGCGCGCAATATGTTGAGTCGTAAAGTCGAGCGTCCATATAATTTTGCCCGGATTTTGCCGTGATTGACCGCTTCCTGCAAAGGCTTTCCAGCAATCGGCTAGGGGATTTCGAAATTGCTCATCATGCCGAATTGCCGGCTCAGCCGCCGGTTTTCGGCAAACTTTCCTCTGCGCTTGCCGATCCGGTCCGGGAGGCGCTTGCAGTTCTGGGGATATCGGCCCTTTATTCCCACCAGGCAGAGGCTCTGGAACACATCCGGTTGGGCCGCCACACCGTCGTATCCACCCCAGCCTCAAGCGGAAAATCCCTGATATACAACCTGGCGGTTGCCGAGGCCCTTATCCGCGACGAGGACTGCCGGGCGCTCTATCTATTTCCCATCAAGGCGCTTGCCCGCGACCAGCTGGAGTCTTTGCACCAGTTTTTTGGCGCCATCAAAAATGAAGCCGCAGGCGAGAAGGCGCAAGCGGGCGGCGGCAAGCGAGCAGCGAGCAGCGGGAAGCGGGCAGAAGGCGTCCATTTTACCGCCTGCATTTACGATGGTGACACGACGCCCCACGAGAGGGCAAAAATCCGGCACCAGCATCCTCATGTGCTTCTAACCAACCCGGATATGCTTCATTACGCCCTGCTGGCTTTTCACGCCAAATGGGAGCAGTTTTTCAAGCGACTCCGCTTTGTGATCGTTGACGAAATGCACACCTACCGGGGGATTTTCGGAAGCCACGTCGCGCAGGTTTTTCGCCGGCTCCGCAGGATTTGCCGTTATTACGGCAGCGACCCGAGGTTCATTTTGCTTTCCGCAACGATCGGCAACCCAGGCGAGCTGGCGGGGCGCCTTACGGGGGCGCCCGAGGATGAAATTGCGGTCGTGACCGGCACCAGCGGCACGCCCCAAGCAAAGCGCCACTTCGTATTTCTGCGTCCGGCCGAAGGGGGCGTCGCGCACTCGGCGGGCGCAGCGGCCCGTCTTATAGTTCTTGCAGCCAAAGCGGGGCTCAGGACGATCGC
>DASPQK010000272.1:0-3697 GCA_035624985.1 Syntrophobacteraceae bacterium
TCTGTGCATAGGGTATTGTATTATTGCAGAAATGATAATTCAAAACCATAAGTGAAATCAATTTGTCCCTTTCACCCGCGTTTATGGGGGAACAATATGATGAATGCAAAACTCAAATATCTTTTCTGTCCCGAGTCGGTAGCAGTCGTTGGGGCGTCGAACGGCTTCGACAAACTTGGCTATCATGTAATGAAAAGCCTTGTCGAGGGCGGTTATGGGGGGCGGATATTTCCGGTGAATCCCAAAGGCGGTCAGATCTGGGGCAGGCAATCTTACCAGGCTTTGAGCGCGATCCCTGAGGCTGTGGATCTTGCAGCCATAACGGTCCCGGGCCCATTTGTTCCTGAAATCGTTCACCAATGCGGAAGGAAGATGGTAAAGGGCGCTGTGCTGATAACCGCGGGATTTCGAGAGATTGAAGATCCGAAGGGGGCAGCGCTTCAAGAGGAGGTACGAAAGATTGCCCGCCTGTACGAGCTGCCGATCGTCGGCCCGAATACCTTCGGCTTTGTCAATCGGACTTTCGGTGTGAACGCATCTTTTACACCTGAATTTTCCCGGCTGGAAAAAGGAGGTGTTGCGCTGATAAGCCAGAGTGGAGGGTTTTGCCACCTTTGCGGCTTCATGGCCATGGAGCAAAGGATGGGTGTGTCCAAACTGATGAGCCTGGGCAACCACGTGAACGTTGGGTTCCCGGAGATGCTGAGGCACCTGGTTGAAGAAGATGATGACACCAGGGTAATAGCCCTCTACATCGAGGGATTGGATCATCCCAGGGACCTGCTCGATACAGCGAAATCGCTCAAAGGTAAAAAGCCCATAATCGCATATAAGGCAGGCAGAAATGAAAGAGGCGACAGCGCAAGCCGCTTCCACACGGGCGTCATGGCAGGTGACTATCAGATCTGGAAAGGGGCCCTTCGCCAGGCGGGCATCCTCGAGGTCAGCTCTCCCGAAGAGTTCATCGACACGGCCAAAGTCCTTGATAAATGCCCCCCAATCAAGGGGCCCCGGATCGCAGTGCTTTCCGGGCAGGCAGGTCCCGGCCTGATCGCGGCCGATGCCGTGGAGAATGCCGGACTCCAGTTCGCCCGCTTCTCGGCCAGAACGCAGGAGACGATCAACCGGCTGCTTTCCCCAATGGCCATGCGCACGAACCCGGTCGACATGGGGCCGGCCTGGTATAGTCCGGAGGATATGCTCGATATTCTAAAGGCGGTAGTTGAAGATGAGGGCACAGACGGAGTCATTTTTCTCAACGTTTTTGCATCGGCAAATGTCCACATGGCAAAGGCGATGGCAGAACGTATGAAAGGCGCTGCGCCTTTCACGAAACCCGTCGTAGTTGTCTTCTCCGCCCCGCGGGGCATATGGGACGCCGAGATCGTGGAGATTGACGGGAAAAAGGGCATCTCTATAGTTCCTACGCCCGACAGGGCTGGAGTGGTCATGGGGAATCTTTGGAAAGAGAATTTACTCCCTGGGTAGAAAGAGGTGAATATATGGAGAGATTATTACTTGGAGCGGACGCCCTTGCTTTTCTCGAAAGGGAAGGCCTCAGGGTGCTTGCCTGTCGCCTGGTCGGCGACGAGGATGAGGCTGTGAGCGCGGCTTCAAAGATGGAGTTTCCGGTAGCGCTCAAGGTTTGCTCGCCCGACGTAATCCATAAGACCGAGACCGGGGGGATAAGGGTTTGCCTGAAGAGTGAGACTGAGGTGAGGCAGGCTTTTAGGGAGATTGTCGAGGTGTTCAGGTCAGGCAGCCCCGGTAAAAGACTCGATGGAGTTATGGTGCAGCAACAGGGCAGGGGTTTTGAACTCATCGTCGGAGCGCGGAATGACCGGCAATTCGGCCCGGTGCTGATGTTCGGATGGGGAGGAATACATGCGGAGGCAATCGGGGATGTCACCTTCAGGCTCGTCCCCGTCACGACGCGGGACGCCAGGGAAATGGTCCGGGAATTGCGTGTCTATGAAGCACTTAAGAATCCCAGGAGCGGGACGGTTGATCTTCCGAGCATTGAGGATTTCCTTGTGCAGGTCTCAGGTCTTATTGAAAAACATGCCGAAATTGAGGAGATGGACCTGAACCCCGTGTTTGCGGCAGGCAGTGAGATCGAGGTCTGCGACGCAAGAATCAGGACAGTTTTAGTGAATGAGGAATGAGGAATCATGAATGAGAAATCAGGAATTGTTAATTACCCTGCGCCGGCTGTTGATCCAAACGGTCGAATTCGATCTGTTCACCGGTCACGGTAAAGATTACACGCTCGCAAATATTGACGGCGCGGTCAGCGGTACGTTCCAGGTTGTGAGCTACCCACATGAGGTGGCTTGCGCCATCGATGTTCCTGGGGTCGGACAGAACGTAAGTCATTAGCTCGCGGTATATCTGGTCATAAAGAGCGTCGATTTGCCGATCGTCGGCGGGGATGGAATGCGCCGCCTGGACGTCCTTGTCGATGAAGGACAGGAGCGCTCTATGCAGCATATCAGATGATAATTCCGCCATACGGGGGATATCCACAAGCGGCTTCACCAGGGGTCTTAACGCGTGCTGGAGGGTAATCTTTGCAATCCCTTTAGCGTAATCGCCTATCCTCTCCAACTCGCCGGCAATTTCCAGGATAGCCGCCAGGGTCCGCAAATCCTTGGCCATAGGCTGCTGTGTGGCTATAAGGACGAGGGTATCCCATTCTATCGAATAGCGTCTCTGGTTGATCTCGGAATCGGCCTCCATGAGCCGTTTGGCCTCGTCGATTCGCCTTTCCCTGAGAACCTCGACCGACTCGATTATCATACGCTCCACAATTACTCCGAGGTCCATCACTTCATCCTGAAGCCGCTGCAATTCCTTTTCCAATGTAGCAGACGCCATGGAAGTACCCCGTGCGATAGCTCGATTAGAAGTATCATAATAATCTTTGGATCGGATTCAATTCCACGTTAAGAGCTATTGAGTATATTGCCCCGGATGCCCCCGAATATATGTGAAAAACCCCCGTCCCATGAGAGCAGGTATCGGGGGTTTGACCCGCCCTGGAGAGGGCGGAAGACAGAATACGGAGAACAGATCAGTACATGCCTCCTCCGGGCGGCATGCCTCCCATGCCGGGGCCTCCTTTTTCTTCCTTGGGCAACTCCGCCACCATGCACTCGGTGGTGAGCATGAGCGCTGAGACGCTGGCAGCGTTTAGCAGCGCGGTGCGGGCGACTTTGGTGGGATCGATTACACCCGCTTCGATCAGGTCTTCAAATTGAGCGGTCTCCGCGTTGAAGCCGAAGGCGCCCGATTTTTCCTTGAGTTTTTGAACCACTACCGAACCCTCTTCCCCGGCGTTGGCGGCGATCTGGCGGGCTGGTTCCTCGAGAGCGCGCCTGATTATCTTCAACCCAAGCTGTTCGTCCCCACCATAGTTGAGGGTTTCCAGCATTGGCAGGCAGCGCAGGAAGGCCACCCCGCCCCCGGGAACAATGCCTTCTTCCACGGCAGCGCGGGTAGCGTTGAGCGCATCCTCGACCCTGGCCTTTTTCTCCTTCATTTCCGTTTCCGTGGCGGCCCCAACGGATATCACCGCAACGCCGCCCACCAGCTTGGCAAGTCTTTCCTGCAGCTTTTCACGGTCGTAGTCGCTGGTGGTTTCCTCGATCTGGGTACGAATCTGCCGCACTCGACCTTCAAGGGACTTGCGGTCGCC
>DASPQK010000273.1:0-20124 GCA_035624985.1 Syntrophobacteraceae bacterium
CACGGAAGCCCCGCGCGGTGAGCTTTTCTATTATGCGAAGGGAAACGGCACCCGCAGACTGGAACGTATGAAAATACGCACGCCGACCTATGCCAATCTTCCTGCGGTCCTGGTTCTGTTGCCGGGTTGTCAGATGGCGGATGTGCCGGTAAACGTTCTGTCGATCGATCCCTGCATCTCCTGCACGGAGAGATAAGAAGGCGGAGGGTTGCGGGGAGAGGGCGGAAGGCTATCAGGCACCGCATCCGAGTCGATTTCAAAGACTTTTATGCGACGCAAGCCGGTTTTGCGACTTTTTGTCGCGGGACCGGAAAGCGGAAACGCGGGCGCGGGCTTCCCTGAGAGATCTTTCCATGCCTCCTGTCTTTTGTTCATACTCTATTATCTAAACATCTCATTAGCACTTGACTCCTTTTTAGAGCGATTCTAAATTGGGGTCAATTTTATTTGAGGCGTGATTGAGCGTGTCTGACTGGTTTACAACGGACGACAGAAAGCCGGCCCCCGAAGTGTATCTAATCGGGGGTCGGATGTCGGAAAACGGAGAAAAACATCTCACGGGCCGTAAGATCGTGTCAACTTTCTTTTGACGCTTGCTATAGTAGGCAGCGAGGTTCGACATTCGCGCGGATCATCATCGTTTGGTAATAATTCTGAGTGATGCCATCCATGGAGTGGGTCCTATTGTTTAGGGAATCGATCTCAAATAACTTAGTGAATTTATTCAGAACCATGTCAGAGTAGATAGGGGGATTCGATGCCTGGAGATTTACTGGAAAAAGGCGCCATAATTCAACGGGACAAGGAGACCTATGCTGTTGCCCCACATATACCTGGGGGCATAATCACCGATTTTACTCTGCTGCGGAAAATAGCCGATGTAGCGGAAAAGTACGGAGCAAAAGCCGTTAAATTGACCTCAGCAGAGCGGTTTGCACTTGTTGGGCTCCAGAGTAAAGACATTGACAGCGTGTGGAATGAGCTGGGGCTGTCTCCCGGCGCAGCTATCGGTCTGTGCGTTCGGTCCGTAAAGGTTTGCCCCGGGACTACTTTTTGCCGTATTGGGTTGCAGGATGCCGTTGGTGTCGGTCTTAAGCTTGATGGGAAGTATCATGGGCTGACTTTGCCATACAAGTTCAAGATCGGTGTATCCGGATGCCCTAATAACTGTTCAGAGTCCTCTATCAAGGATTTGGGGCTGGTGGGGATGCAGACAGGCTGGCGCGTCCTGGTTGGCGGTTTTGTGTCCGGTCTCAAACCGCGGCTGGCAGATGTAATAGCCAGCGGACTGAATGACGAAGAGGCGCTGGCGCTGGCGGACAAGGTCATAGACTGGTTCAGGCAAGCCGGCAAAGCCAGACGGCTGGGACGAGTCATCGATGAGACCGGTTTGGAGAAATTTATGCAGGAGTTGGGGCTGCCGGCAGCGTAACGTCTTATGAGGAGACATACCAGGCGGTTTTATAACGGACGACAGAAAGCCGGCCCCCGAAGTGTATCTAATCGGGGGTCGGATGCCGGAAAACAGAGAGAAACATCCCACGGGCAGTAAGATCGTGTCAACTTTGTTTTGACGCTCGCTATAATCCACAGGAGGAATGAAATGCCTAAAGGACTTGTAATCTTTGCAACGAGGACTTATCAGACTCAAAAAATTGCCCAGTTCATTGCCGAAGGAATGCGCTTTGAGGGGTATGAAACTGATGTTATGGATGTCACCGGGATCAACAAAGCCAGCATGCTGGCCGGTTACGATGCAATCGTGCTCGGATCGGCCACCTATCACGGCGAGATGCTTCCGTCGATGAAGAAATTCTTGTTTATTGCCGAAAAAGCAAATCTTGAGGGAAAAGCAGGCGGATCATTTGGCGCTTTTGGATGGAGCGGAGAGGCGCTTGAACGTATTTTCGACACAATGAAGTATATTCTGAAAATGGATATGGTCCCGGAGCCGCTGAGGCTTAAGACGGCGGGCATTGCCGGCGGAACAAAAATGGCTCAAGATTACGGGCGGGAAATTGCGAAGAAAGTGGTTGCACCAAAGTAGCGTATGCTCCAGCCAAGTCGACGATCTTGAGCAGTGTGCCATCCATGTTGGGGGAAACCTATAACGGACGACGGAAGTCGGATGTCGGAAAACAGAGAAAAACATCCCACGGGCCGTAAGATCGTGTCAACTTTCTTTTAGCGCTTGCTATAATCACGGCGCCAACTTTGAAAGGAGTCTATTTGGATGGATAAATACGTCTGCAGCATATGCGGTTATGTTTACGATCCAGCAGAGGGGGACCCGGACAGCGGTATCGCCCCTGGAACCAGATTCGAAGATTTGCCAGACGATTGGATATGTCCTGTGTGCGGGGCTCGTAAGAGCGAGTTTGAAAAGGAATAAGTGTTTGTATCTCTCAAAAGGAGATGGGATGATGATTGAAGAGTACAGGAAGATTATCAGAATGGCCATTGGGAACGAAATAGCCGCATATGATTTCTATAAGAGCATTTGCGAAAAAACCAAAGATAGCAATTTAAGATATATATTCGCAGAGTTAGCCGAAGAGGAGCAAAAGCACAAGATTCTTTTGGAACGTTTTTTAACGGGAGCTAAACCTCTCCAATTTGCCGAGGTCACGGATTACAAGGTGGCTGAAACCGTAGAAAGGCCTAAGCCATCGATCGAGATGAAACCGGCTGAGGCCATAGGTTTGGCCATGAAGGAAGAGGAAGAGGCTATGCGGATGTACCAGGGGTTAGCCAATTCCAGCACGAGCACGAATCAAAAGGAGATGTTTCTGGCTTTGGCCAACATGGAAAGATCCCACAAGGTTAAGCTAGAGGAGTTGTTCACCACAATGGCATATCCGGAAGTTTGGTAGAGCAAGAGGAAAAACTCGCAAAGGCTGAGCTGGAAAGCCCATGGAAGGAGAAAACGAATGACAAGCGATCAGCAGAAGATGACCTGTGCTCACTGTGGCTATACAAGCGATGGGCGATTCGTGGGGGACATTTGCCCACAATGCGGGCTGACGTATTGGAAATGCGGGAAGTGCGGTTTTCTGATCACGGCCTCCAAGCCTCCTGACACATGCCCTGGATGCAAGGAGAAGTGCGATTTTCTCAATGTCACCTGCTATACGCCAGACTGTGGCGGACCTGGAGGTATCGATCCGCGCCTGTAGACAGTGTTGGCGGTGACCGGAAATTTTGCCATTGCCGGGGAGCAGGTTATGGCTGCTTACCATGAACTGCGCACTTTGAGGCCATTTTCGGACAGGAAATTTTTTATCTCCCGGATGGTATAGGTCCCGTAGTGAACCATCGAGGCGATCAGCGCGGCGTCGGCGAGGCCCTGGTTGAGGACGTCGAGCAGGTGTTGAGGTTCCCCGGCGCCTCCGGAGGCGATCACGGGAATGCGGACGTTTGCTGAAATCAGCCGGGTCAGTTCGATTTCATAGCCGGTCTTGGTGCCGTCGGCGTCTATGGAGTTAAGGCAAATCTCGCCTGCGCCGAGCCTTTCGGCCTCGTGCGCCCACCATAGGGCGTCTATTCCCATGTAGGTCCGGCCGCCGTTTATGACCATTTCGTAGCCGGAGGGGATTTTAGAGGAAACCTGGACTTTCTTCACATCCATTCCCAGGACGACACACTGGCTGCCGAAGGCTTCCGCCCCCTGGCGGATAATGTCCGGATTGAGGACGGCGGCGGTATTAACGCTCACTTTTTCCGCTCCGGCGAGCAGTACATCGCGCATGTCTTCAAGAGTTCGAATCCCGCCCCCTACCGAAAACGGAATAAAGATAGTCTCCGCCACCCGGCGGACAACATCGAGCATAATAGGGCGCCGCTCGCTCGATGCAGTGATGTCATAGAACACAATTTCGTCGGCCCCCTGCTCATAATAATACCGGCCCATTTCCACCGGGTCGCCGACGTCGATGTTGTCTTTGAACCTGATCCCTTTGGTGGTCCTGCCGTCACGAACATCGAGGCAGGGAATGATGCGTTTGCTGAGCATGGAAAGTCTCCACCATTACAAGATGCCGTTCCAACGGCAAAAATTGTCAAGGAGCCGCAGACCCGGCGATCCGCTTTTTTCCGGATGGAACTGAACGGCGGCAAGATTTCGCAGGGCCACGGCGGAGGCGAAGGTTATCCCGTATTCGGTCATCCCGACGGCCATGTTCCGGTCGGCTGGTTGCGGATAGTAGCTGTGGACGAAATAGAACTCGCTGCCCTCCGGGATGCCCCGAAAAACTGGGTGATCGCTTTCAAAACTGACCGCATTCCAACCCATATGTGGAATTTTCAGAAGGTCCCCCGTATCGGAATATATTTTTTCCGGAAACCTGCGCACTTGACCCGGAAGAATTCCAAGGCAGCGGGTTTGATTTTCCTCGCTGGAGTCAAAAAGCACCTGAAGCCCGACGCAGATGCCCAGTATGGGCACCATCTCATCGAAAAGTTCAAGGAGCAGCCTGTCCAGGCCGAGTTCCGCCAGGCTTTCCATGGATTTCCCTGCCGCTCCGACTCCGGGGAAGACCACCTTGTCCGCTTTGCGGATTTCCTCGTGTGAATTGGTGATTTTGCTAGGGAACCCTAGATGGTCCAAAGCCCGCTTCACGCTGGTCAAGTTTCCCGCTTTGTAGTCCAATATGGCGATCACGCCTTGATACTCCTTTGCAAGAAGATTTTGCAAGCTGTGAGAATATCCTAAATGTGTTCGGCTGGTCAAGGCCGGCAGATGATTGGGCAGTTGATTCGTTTCCATTTCATTGCTCTTCGGGTAAGATTAAGAGGGGAGTTGAAAAACGTTACGGGAGAACGAGAAATCACGGACAGCAGCACCAAGGGGCACCTGTTGGATACAGACGGACACGGACCGACACGATTGGGAAAGATAACAAAAGGGTCTGAGGTCGAGCTTCAGGTCGAGAAGCTTGCGTTTGGCGGTAAAGCGATAGCCAAAGCGGACGGGTTTGTGATCTTTCTGGACCATGGAGTTCCGGGGCAGACGGTTAAAGCGCTGATAACGAGGAAGAAGCAGAATTACGCTGAGGCAAGGGCGATCGGGACGCTGCTCCAATCACCCGGCTACAGGCCGCCTGTTTGCGCGCATTTCGGGATTTGCGGGGGATGTCAGTGGCAGGACATGTCCTATGAGAGTCAGCTATTTTGGAAACGAGCCCACGTCGTAGAGTGCCTCGGCCATATTGCCGGAGCAGGAGAGCCGGAAGTCGCCCCGATCATTGCCTCCCCCGAAACTGCGTACTACAGAAACAAGATGGAGTTTACCTTTTCAGACAGGCGCTGGCTGCTTGCAGAAGAACTCGAGCGTGAACCCGGACCGGAATCCCTTTTCGCCCTGGGTCTGCATGTCAGAGGGCTTTTCGATAAGGTGTGCAACATCGACAGTTGTGTTCTCCAGTCGGAAGAAACCTCCGCCATTATGCGGGAAGTCCGTCAATGGGCGGCAAAAAGCGGCCTTCCCGCTTACAGCATTAGAACTCACCAAGGTTTTTGGCGTTTTCTGGTCATAAGGGAGGCAAAAAGCACCGGCCAGGTTTTAGTCCATCTCATCACTTCCGCAAGCAGGGGCTCGGACCGGATTGTGGACAGGCTTTCAGAGCATGTGCGATCCAAATTCCCTCGAGTTACGACTTTTGTCCATTCCATAAATAATAAAAAGTCTCAGGTTGCCGTTGGTGATGCGAGCCGCAATTTATTTGGCCCCGGCTTCATCGAAGAAAGACTCGGTGATAAAGGCGGAAAACTTTGTTTTCGGATATCGGCTCACTCTTTTTTTCAGACCAATACGCTCGGGGCGCTGAACCTCTACGAGACGGCGAGCCGTCTGGCGGCCTTCGAGGGGACGGAAAAAGTCTGGGACCTCTATTGCGGAACAGGAAGCATAGGGCTATATATCGCCTCGCGTGTTAAAAGCGTTATTGGAATCGAACTGGTGGAAGAGGCCGTGCGAGACGCGCACGAAAATTGCCGGATCAATAATATCGGCAACTGTTCTTTTTTGGCCGGCGATTTAAAAGATACGATCGGGAAGGCTTTGGAGAGGGGGCGCCCGGACGTCGCCATAGTGGACCCGCCCAGGGCGGGAATGCATCCGAAGGTGGTGAAAACCCTGTTGGAAATCCTGCCGGAGCGAATTATCGCGGTCTCATGCAATCCGGCCAGTCTGGCCAGGGATGCTGCGCTTCTTATCGAGGCATACAATATAGCAAAGGTGCAGCCGATCGACCTTTTTCCACACACGCCGCACGTTGAATGCATCATCAGGTTCGATAGAAAACAAACATGAATCTTTTCAACAAGAAATCGAAGCGGCGCAGAATCTTATTGTGGTGTATATCGCTTTTTGTTCTCAGCGGCGTTTTCATTGCAGCAGGGTACACGTATTATCTGAGCAGCGAGATCAGGGGACGCTTTTCTTCGAGACGGTGGAGCGTGCCCGCGAGGGTTTTTTCCTCCACCGTCCCGCTCTATCGAGGCCAGGCGCTTTCGCTGGGCATGCTCAGGCATATGCTCGAAGAGCGCCGCTATAAGGAGGCCTCAAAAGATCCCGTGCTGGCCGGCGAGTTCAAATCGTCGGGCAATTCTTTGGTCGTGCACCTCAGGGATTTCCAGTTTCCAGGCGTCTATCTGCCCTCACAGGCAATAGAACTGGATTTTGAGGAGAACAGGATCGCCTCCATGCGCACCTCTAGTGAGGAGATATCCTTCCTTGAACTGGAACCGGTGGAGATAGCGCGCCTCTATGGGGCCGACCGCGAAAGCAGGTTACTCATAAATATCCGGCAGGCGCCGCAATGCCTGATCGACGCGGTAGTTGCGATCGAAGACCGCCGTTTTTACGAACACGGCGGTGTGGATTTTTTTGGCATACTTCGGGCGATGGTGGCCGATTTGAGAGCGGGCAGAGTCGTTCAGGGCGGTTCCACGATTACCCAGCAGCTGGTGAAAAACTACTTTCTGGAGTCTGAACGAACTTTGCGCAGAAAATTCGTCGAATTCTCCATGTCTCTTATCCTGGAGGCCCTTTACAAAAAAGATGAGATAATGGAGATGTATCTAAATGAAATCTACATGGGGAAAAGAGGCAGTGTCGCCATTCACGGAATTGGCGAAGCAGCGGAATATTATCTTGGTCGCAACGTCGAAGACCTGACCCTTTCGGAGGCTGCCACCCTTGCCGGGATGATAAGAGGTCCCAACGAATATTCCCCATTTGTAGACCGTCAGGCGGCCCTTGAGCGAAGAAACCTGGTATTGAAGCGGATGCTTGCGCTTCGAAAGATTTCTCCATCTCAATATGACTCGGCGCTGCTGGAAGTTTTGAAGGTTACTCGCGCCGCCAGTCCCGGTCGCCTGGCGCCCTATTTCGTGGACTATGTTCGAATGCAGGCCCAGCAGTTGTATGCTCCCGAGAGGCTCGCCTCGGAGGGGCTGAGCATCTATACTACCCTTCAGCCGGAGATGGCGGCGGCGGCCGAAACCGCGATAAGAGAAGGTCTTGCTGAAATCGAGAGTGAGAGCGGCGCCGGACGAGGAGCAGGCGAATCCGTGCCCGCTGAAACCCGCCCCGGAGGGGGTCCCAGGGGTTGGGCGGGTGAGGGGGCCGGATTCAAGTCAGACCGGGACGTTACGCAGCCCGCTCGGAGGCTCCAGGCGGTTTTGATAGCCTTACAGCCCAAAACAGGTGAACTCTATGCGCTGGTGGGCGGCAGGGACTATGGTGAGAGCAGTTTTAACCGTGCCCTAAAGGGACGCTGCCAACCCGGTTCGGCTATCGAACCCTTTATCTATCTTGCGGCACTCAATCGGTTAAGACTTTCCGACTGGGTTTTCGATCTGCCTGCACCCTATGAACTCAATGGGGTCTCATGGACCCCCAGGAACTTTGACGGCAGATATCGGGGCAAGGTGGCCCTGCGTGAGGCCGTCGAGCAGTCTCTGAAGGCCGCCTCTGTAAAGGTCGCCGTCCAAACGGGGCAGAATGAAATAATCGGGACGCTCGGCAGGTTTGGGATAAACCCTCGGCAGGAAGACTTATTACCGGTTGCGTTGGGTTCGTTCGAACTTTCCCCTATCGAGCTGGCCAGGGCATATGCTGTTCTTGCCAATGACGGGCAAGAGCCGTTTTTTTTGAGTCTAAAGGAGATCGTGTCCGAGAATGGAGACATTCTTGACCGCAAACATATCGATTTTACTTCTGTGACCTCTCCGGCCAAAGCCTTTCTGATAACCAGTCTTCTTGAAGGAGTGATGGAAAGAGGTACGGCCAGGGGAATGAAACGGCTCGGTATCGACTTCAGATGCGCGGGAGAGGCAGGTTCGTCAAATGAGTTCAGGGATTGCTGGTTCGCCGGATACACAACGGACCTGTTGACCCTTGTATGGGTCGGATATGACGACAATGGTCCGGCCGGTCTTGCCGGGGCTCAGGGCGCGGCAACTATCTGGGTCCGGTTTATGAACATGGCGCGGCCGTGGATTCATCCTCAAGAGTTCGACGCGCCGCCGGGAATCGTCGAGGAAATGATTTGCCCGGACTCCGGTCAACTGGCGACTGTGCGCTGCAAAGGAAGGAAGCCGGAATATTTTTTGTCCGAAAACAGGCCTAATGGTTATTGCACTATTCATAACAAGTAATAGAATGCAGTCTGCATTTTCCGAGGAGGGGCGCCTATGGCGGTGGTTTTGGTGCTGCTTGTCCTGGTAGCCGGCTTAGTGCTTTCGGGCTGCGAGCGACAACAGGTCTATCTACCTCCCGAATACGGCAGGCCTGCTGTCGAGTCGCACCCCAGCCCGGCGCCGCAGCCGGCAGCGCCTTCCATCGAGCAGGTCCGCCCCGTCCCGCAAGCACATGAACCCGTGGGTCAGCAGCCCGGCGCCGCGACTACATCGGGTTCGCCGCCCATGCAGGAGCGGATTGGGACTGAACCGGGGACGAAGGCTGAAGGCAAGCAGCCAAAGAAACTGAAAAAAGAGGAAGCTGCCAAATCGCCCCAAAGGCAGGCCTCCATGCAGCAGGTCGAGCAAGCCAGGGTGCAACTGGAGAGGGGAAGAACGGATGCTGCAATCCGCACACTCGAGAAGGCCGTAAGGATAGACGCCGGAAACGGTGAAGCGTTTATCCTGCTCTCCAGAGCATGGAAGCAGAAGGGAGAAGCGCGCAGGGCGCTGGAATTCGCAAAGAGAGCCGAACTTCTCTGCCGCAGACAGCCTGGGAGACTAAAGGAAGTCTATTCGCTCGAATCGGATCTCTATAGGCAACTGGAGGAAAGCACGAAAAACGGGCATAAGTTGCGTCAGAGGACCTCCGATGGGCCTCAGAAAACTCAGTGAAAAGCGAAATCCGCAAGGAGCCGATTAGTATGGCGGATTCCGGTCCGGATCAACTCAGAGAAAGACGGATAAAGGCATACAGGGCATTTTTGATCGTCGTCCTGGTCATTTCTTTTTACCTTGCCTATCTGATTCTTTTCCCGTTCGTACACACTCTCATCCTGGCGATCGTGCTGGCCTCGATTTTCAATCCTCTTCAAGTTCGCCTCGAACGGCGCCTTAAAGGACGAAAGAACCTTGCGGCGCTGATAATCGTGCTGATAATAACCTTCCTTATTGCAATCCCGGTTTTTGTCTTCACTTCCACACTGGTGGCGCAGGGACTCGATACGGTAAACAAGACAAACGATTGGGTAAAGGCCGGCAAATTGCAGGAACTGGTCGAGGACCCCCGGATTAAAGAGTACCTGGCCGGACTGCAGCAGAGGTTTTCTTTCATAGAGGTCAACAAGACCGATATCGCCAACAATTTGCTCTTGTTGAGCAAGAACATAGGGCAGTTTCTGCTGGGGAAGGTGGCTTCCATACTCAGCAATATGGTAAGCCTGGTGGCGCACTTTTTCGTGATGATTTTTGTCGTATTCTACATGGTAAGAGACGGCGGGGAAATGGTGAGCACCATCCGTCATTACACACCGCTGAGGCCTGAGCAGAAAGACCGGATTATAAACGGCATCAGGGTCGTTACAAAATCCGTGCTTCTGGGCACCTTCATCACGGCGATCTGCCAAGGACTTGCGGGGGCGGTAGCCCTTCAGGTTCTTGGTTTCCCCGGCCTTTTCTGGGGGACCATGATGGCCTTTTCCTCACTTATCCCAATAGTTGGGACCTATCTCATATGGGTGCCTATCGCCCTCTATCTGGCTTTGATGGGCCAAATCAAGTCAGCGGTCTTCCTCTCGGTCTGGTCGGCATTAATGTCGGCGATCATAGAGAATTTTGTGCGCCCATTCCTGATGAAGGGCAAATCAAAGACGTCCCCATTCTACATCTTTCTGGCCATACTCGGCGGAGTTCAATATTTTGGGTTAATAGGCATCCTCTATGGACCGCTCATTCTCAGTTTCGCCATGATAATGCTGTTCATATACGGCGTTGAATACAGGGAGGACCTGACGGAATAGAAGGGGGATGAGGAGAGCGGACAGGCAAGCGGAACCGGGCGGCAGGTTTAGCCTGGATTATGCGTGACCATGCATGAGAATTATACTTCATTCATCCCAACCGTCTGATGTTATGGCTCAAATTCGTCAGAGGGGGAAAGCATTGTGCGCGGAGTTGGTGACAAACAGAAGGAGACCATAAAGCCGGATTTCGACAGATCCATTCTCACTGATTTTCAGGGGCAAAGATCACCAGTGATGCCGGCTTTCTTCGCATGAGTGAGATCGATCAGCGCTTCAACATCCCTGGCTGCGGTGTCCCGGATCGAAGACCCTAGATCGTCCCGACATACCGATCATTCCTTATTCTAACTGTTGTGGCAGAGAGTCTATCGGGTAGCGGCAGGCTATGAGAACCATAATTACGCCGATCACCTGAGGGTGGACCCGGCGCTCCGGTTGGCTTTGGGTAAAGAGCATCAAAACGGAGCAGGCCAATCTGCACTCTCTCGCTTTTGAGAACAGCATTTTCGCGACACCCCAGGGTTTAAAGGACCTTGGAAACGCCATCAATCGATCCGCCGGCACCCTGCTTCAGCGCAGGAACAGGCGGCGGCCCATCATCGAGGTAGATTCCACCGAGGACCCCGTCCATGGAAACCAGGAGGGTGGAGCCCTCAAAGGTTATTTCGACCAAGTGTGCCATCATCTTCTCTTCTGCTTGACCAACAAAGGTGGTCTTTTGGGCGCAAGACTGATACCAGGAAACGGGCATTCAGCTGATGGCGTCTTGGACCTTATCTCTCCACTGGTTGAGCGCTACCGATCCTGGTTCAAGCAGTTTTGGCTCCGGGGTGATGCTGCGTTTGCCAGCCCAGACCTCTACGAGTTTTGCGAAAAGAAGCGAATCACTTATTTCATCCGACTTCCGGCCTATAACAGCTTGAAGAAGATCATCCTGCCTCACCTCAATCGCCCTGTTGACCGTCCCCCAGAGGACGGGGTGCAGGTGAAGGTTACCGAGTTCCATTACCAGGCCGAGGAATGGAATAAAGCCTGAAGGGTTGTCTGCAAGATAGAATGACATGCAGGTGAACTTTTCCCCCATATCGGATTTATCGCGACCAACTCAACCCTTGAAGCGAACAGGTTAATTACGATCTATAATGGGCCTGCTGAGATCGAAAACCGCATAAAGGGAGAGAAGATCCCCCTCAGATGGGACAAGACGAACCTCGCGGGGCGTAGAATTTGATGGGAATCAGGCAAGAGTTCCTGTAGGATGCCCTGCCTACAATCTGCTCCGCATGATCCGCGACAGTGCATTCCGGGGTGAGAGCGTCAAGCCTTCCATAGACTCGATCATCAGGCGGTTTGTGAAGGTTGGGGCCAGGGTGGTTAACCATGCCCGAAGGTGGTATGTACATGTAGCAACGGCTTTTTCACTCGCCCGGTACTATCGCATTCTATTCGCCTGAACCCCTCAAGACCGACAGGCGGGAAGCAGATTACACAAAACTACGAGGATGGAGGTGTGCCCTGGAAACGCAAAGACCGGTCCCATCGACATATAGCTTGCGTCCTCCAACCGGAGATCGTATACTTTTTTCAGTCTCAGCGGAGCAACTGAAGTTTTTTCGGGCAAAGACCCGGCCTGAAAATGGGGTTGGGATGCCTGGCACTGAAGTTGCTACATTATTCCGGGCAAAGTTCTTCTAGGGAGGATTAAATGAATGAGGCTCTTCAACTGATACGGAACCGGTCTATGTCCTACGAAGAAGCCGATTTCCTTCCCTCCATTTTTGGAAAATTTAGGGATGAAGTGGTAAAAGGAACGATTCCAGTAGTACTGTTTGGCGCCGGGTCAGCAGGCAAAGAGTTATGTTCTCTTTTGAGGTTACATGGGGTTAATCCTGTATGCTTCTGTGATAACAATCCCGCACGTGCGGGAGAGTTGTATTGCGAATTGCCGATTATCTCTTTGGAAGAGTTGGGCAAACAACACAAGAGCAGCATGGTTGTTATAGCATTAGGCAGATATATCGATAACGTTAAACAGCAATTAATCGACTTAGGACATATGGAAGACAATATTCGGATGATCGAAAATTACGAGGCAATGTGCTACTATACACACCTAACAAAATGGGGTGAGCGGGATCTACTTTTGCGTGAGGATGAAATACTTAACGTTTATAAGTTACTATCAGACAGCAAATCAAAGGATATATTCATATCATTATGTTCATTTTTTGTTGGTGGCGCGGATTATAGATCATTTTTGTCATTTATATGCACATTATCAGATGTTGTACATCATAACCAGACCACTTTTCAAGAGCATAGGGATGCACATATGTATGGCGGGCATTATACATATGATGTTGAATCATATTTATATTTTAATAACGATTTGATAGTGTTGCAAGATGATGAATTTTTTATTGATGGTGGAGCATATAATGGAGATTCTGTTAGAGAGTTTATAAATGCGTGCAATAGGCGCAATATAACCTATAGAAAAATAATCTGCTTTGAGCCAAATACAGAAATATTTGCAGAGCTACAAACAAATACAATGCAATACACAAATGTCGTATTAGTGCCATTTGGATTATGGTCTCATTCAGCGGATGTCACGTTTGATATATTATCGCTGGGCAGTTCTCAAATTCGTTCACGCGATGATAACACGCCTTTTGATACATCTCATATAAATCATGTTCAATCTATAAGTATAGATAGTTATGTCTCTAATGAATCCGTATCGTTAATTAAGCTGGATATTGAAGGTGCCGAGGTACAAGCTTTACGTGGGGCAACAAAGACAATAAGAAGATGCCGGCCCAAACTGATTATCAGTGCATATCATAACATAGATGACATTCTTGAAATTCCACTGGTTATTCACAGTATTGTACCAGACTATCGTCTATATTTTAGACATTTTAGTACTAATTTTACCGAAACAGTGCTTTTCGCAATTCCATGATGTATTGAGAAGGGGCACTGCATGATATTTTGGGTTTAACATATCTGCCTCTTTTTATGCCTACTGCGTATTTAGCAGAAAAGTGGGTACGGCGAGTATAATTGTGGATTCTGCCGTAAAGGGGTGAGAAAATACTTTTGGCCCAGGATCTGAAAAAGGAGCTTGAGAAGGGGCCTCCACCGGAAGCCCCGGCAGCACAAGACGAAGAAGCGCCATCTGGATCTGTTGAACATTGCACAGGGACGTCTGCGGATGCTGAAGTAATAGGGCCACAGGAGACAAAAGTGCAGCTGATGGTTCCCGAATGAAATGGTACCCGATCTATCTTTTCGTGCCACGATAGAAACCTTAATTCTTCCCGCTTCGATAGATCAGTCCAAGGGTGGTATTTTCGCATGCTCGAACGGTCCGCAAGGGACAGCGTGACCGAATTTTATACGTTTAGACATCTCCTCTGAGGACGGGCTTTCGGATCAGCTCATGAATACGCTCTGCCACCTTCGAGGCAATGTTTTTCCAGTCGTAGAGGGAGCTGATATGTCCGGATAATTTCAAAGCCCTGTCTTTAGCTGCCCGGTAATTTTCATAGACTTCCCGCATCAAGGTTTCGAGCGCATCCAGATCGGGTTCCAACACCCAGCCTCCGCCGCTTACGAGCTTGACATCGCTAGGATTGAATTCGATGCGCCTGGCGGGAATGAGACAGGTGTAATCGGGCGGGCAGAAATCATCGGTCGATCCTCCGGCTGTTGTGATTACGGGAATGCCGCAGGCCATAGCTTCGAGGACAGGCAAAGCGAATCCTTCGGCGCGGTATGGGAGGACCATGCAATCACAGGCGGTATAGAGCCCGGGCATCTCCCAAGGATCCAACGGCGCCTCGATATGAACTATTTCGGGCGCTTTGGGGTTTTTTTGTATTTCGCGGATGATCCTCCCCGCGCCCTGGTCCAAATAAAACACCCCGGCCTTCAGGTCCTTTATGACCAGGACCACGTCGTCGCGCGAATCGAACACAGATCGGTACGCCTCAAGGAGCAAATCGACTCCTTTTCTCCAAATAGCCACCCCCACAAACAGAAACTTGAATTTTTTTTCCGAATGTATCAGGTGTTTTTGGGCCGAGGGATTGAATTGATCGACATTGACGCCTAACGGCACCAGCTTGACTCGATCTGCCGGAATGCCGCTTGCTATGTAGGTTTTAAGAACGTGACGGCTGTAGGCCCAAATTTCATCGACCAAGTTGGCCATTGGTTCGACCCAGCTTTCAGGCAGCCTGCCGTATTCCCATGGCTGCATCATCACCCAGTGACCTTGGCGGGGTGGATTGAAATTAGGCGGCCAATGATGCCTGACATGGACATCGGTCTTACCGGAAAGCGGTTTGCGAGTCCTTTGGACGATCTTTTCGAAGCGAGGATCGGAATCGGGACTGATGTTGTCCGCTTCAGCGCCCGGTATGATCGAGACCTCGAAGCCGGAGTCGATCAACTGTAGACATAATTCCCTGTTGACATGCGCCAGAGAATGCGTCACGAGCTGGGTGCCTTCCCAGGTTATGCGGTGTCCTACATGCTTCCGAGCCCGTTGCAAAACTCCATTGTCAGTTCCGGGACGGTCTTCCCAGGCCGCCGCAGCCTGGCAGGCCGGAAAGCGCGCTCCACTTGCGACAGCATTTTGCGAGAGTGTTTTCTTTTGCCTTTCTTTTTCCAAAGCCTCTTTGTATTCCCATCCGGCGTTGATAGCGTTTAACACCATAGGGACGGCTCTGGACGGACCTGGGATGCCGGCTATACTGACGGCTACCGCATGCCGCTCGTCCGGCGTCATTTCGTAAGCGCGGCGCATCGCCCTGCGGACGTCATTTACATGCAATTGCGGCATCGACGCCCCCTTATGGTGAGGCTGATACAAGAGCATTTCCTCTGTGATGGGCGTCTTCGCATCAGGGTCCACCGCGATACAAACGCCGACATTGCCCAGTCCCAACCCCTCGGGAATAATTATCAACCGGTGTCTCACGCGCGCCTCGCTAATTGGAGAGGTCGCGGCGGTATCGGTGGAGATGTATACGTTGCAACTGTCTATCAGACGAACAATGCCAGAGCGTGTTCCCAGGTCTTCATCGATGACGATGGCGGCTTCGGAACCGGTCTTTTTGCGAAGCGCATCGACAAGATTATGGAAATCTTGCCTGGGCTTTCCGGGGACAGGGTGCCATGAGGGGTAGTTGACCTTCAAATAAAGTTCGACGCTTCCGTTTCCTTTGAATTCTTCCAGATACGCCTCGATCAGGGTATCCCAGCGGCGCCTGGGCTGAAACATCGCAATGGACACAAAGCGGAAGGGCTTATCCCGGGACGATGGCTCAGGTTGGATTGGCGGCACGAAAGGATTTTCCAGCCAGTGGTGAGGCCACCATACGATCTGTATCTTTTCAGAGGGCAGGCCGGCGGAGATGAAGGCTTCCCGCTCTGTTTCAGCCATGAGCCAGACCTGGTCCAGCCCGTTACATACTTCAATCCAGTCGGCAGGGGGCCGGTTGCCCTGCTCGCTGCTGTCAAAGGTGGTGGCGATTATGCGCAGGTTCGGTTCGGGCAGTCCAATGCCGAGCCAGAATTTATGCGGCACGTGGCAGATAATGGCGGTAACCGGCGGGATGAGCGGTGTAGCTTCAAGGGACCTGATGAGATCGAGGTCGCAGTCATCTATGCCAGGCTCTATATCTTTGCTGGAGTAAATCCTGATCGGCACCCCTGCCCTGTGAAGCGCAGCAACGGTTGATCTGGCCCCGACAGCATAGCCACTTCGATTATAAAACGGCGCAATCCAGAGCACTGTCCCCGACGGCAACGGCAGTTGTTCTCCCATTTCCTCTCCTCACCCTGCCGCCTCCCTTCCTGCCGGGAGCGGGCTTTGGGTCAAGTCGCGGCATATAGCACCGTTTCACCGATAAATCCCGTGTAGTTTCGCAGATAAAAGCGATACCCGGTCCCGAGGCTGTGAAGATAGAGCGGCACTTCCCACAGGTGGTCCGGCGAATGGTACACGCAAACACCCAAGTCCGGCCGGCCGGCCCGAATAGTTTTTTCGGCGCCTTTAAGGGCTTCAAGCTCTGCGCCTTCGATATCCATGCAAACAAAGGTCGGTTTGAAGCCGGGAAGGACATTATCTATGGAAACACATTGGATACTGTCTTTTGCCGATTCCAGGATTCTCGACCCGAAGCTTGTGTCCGAGTAGGTAAACGGTTTGATTGCCTCATGGCTGTATACGGCGCAGGGGAACGCAGTAACGTGCCGCGCAAGCTGCTCGTGGTTATTGGACAGATATTGCACCGTCTGCCTGAACTGATTGGGATCGGGCTCGAAGCAAACGAGTTCATCCACTTTTCCCACCTGGCTGAATATCCTCGTCATTTCGCCGACGCTCACCCCGCAGTATATAAAACGTGAATAGCCGCGAGCAAGCTGGACGCCCTTGGGAGTGTATTGTTCATCTCTGCTACTCATCGGGATCGCGACAGGTTTTCTCTGCAAATGGGTCTGCATGCATTTGACGAAAATCTCCCTGCTGAGGTCGTCAGCAAAAAGATCCAGGCAGGACTCGATGCGTTCTTTTTGCTCCAAATAGAATCGGAACCCTTTCTCTTCCAATTCCGCGGGCAGGCGAAATGGATTATGTATCTCGTAGATATCCATAAGAGAGATGATATTGGAAAACCCCAGGCCCCGTAATGTATCAGTGACTTCTTCGAGATACGTTTGATTCCCCAGGCAAACCACCACCAGCCCATTTTCCTGTTCATCCCTGGTAGGTTGATATTCAAAAGGGGAAAGGGCCGCAATATCCTCGAAACTGTTGCCGCGTCGAAATTTTCGGTCCAGTATGACAGATGCGGTGTAGCCGTAGCGCCGCATGATGATTTCTTTGAAGTAATGAAAAGACTCACCCGCTCCATAGACGATTATTTTTCGATCCCTGAATACTTTATCTATGAAAAAAGTATCTTCCGGGAACGCACGTTGCGTCAGTAGTCGAGAAATAACGGCTTTGTGCCCCTCAGGCAAAACTTTTTCCTTTCTTTGTCGCCAATGTACTAGGCTGGAATTGCATAAAGGTCAGTTTCATTGCAGCCCCACGAGTTATGGCGCAGGTAGAATTTGTATCCAGGCCACATGGAATTCACCAAATACGGAATCTCAAAAACACTTATAAAAGAATGATAGGCGCCAAGAACAAGCTTCGGTCTCCATTTGGAGATTGTCCTCAAAGCGCCATTGAGTGCTTCAGGAATTACATTCCCGGGAGGATCCATCTTAATTAGGGTTACCTTCTCCTCACCAAGAAAATCATCGAGACTAACAGTTCTTATCTTAATATCACCATCTATTCCTATAGCACTGGCAGCTGCGAGAAATGTATTATTGGAAGATGTAAAATTCAATTCAGTAGAGCTAGACCAGACACCGAGCTGATTTAATGAGACATTCCTCAAGTTGCAAACATTCTCAGATAGAGTAACGAAATTGCCTGGATCAGGCTCAAACGCATAAATGTTCTTATAGGCGATCCTCTGACTGTCGCATGCCTGAGAAAAAGCAGTCACTGAATCTCCGTCATATGCTCCAACGTCCACATACACTTCATCATTCGCAATCTGATATACATCATTTGTGAAATAAAAATAACACTCAGGTCCATTCTCAGAATATGGAGTTAAGCCAAACAAGCAAATTGGCTCGCTATACGTAAGCATAAAGTCTCTAAAAGTCGATATGTTGTCATTGCATATTAAAAACGTAAGTTTTGCTATTAGCACGTCCTTAGATTTCTGGTCAGCGAGAGTATCATAGACAGACCGTGCCATTTCTTGATTTTCGACTAATATATCGACAAGTTCATCTTGAGATTTTCCAGCAACTGCCCCCTGTATTGTCATCTGGGTTTGCAGCGAAAAATACAGGCTCGATGATGCATCGAAATCTTTTGGCCATTTGACTCGCTCCCTCATGAAGCCATTATCAAGTAATAACTTCTTGACGGTTGCAGCATAGGATTGAGTTGCTATAAGGATAATGCTATTTTTATGGGATGCCTTAAGTTCATCTAAAGAAATAATAGGCAAGTCACAATATAGAGAGCCCGATTTGGTACTATCGCTATTGCAGAAGCACACCGGGGAAATTCCTTTCAGCTGAAGGGCGAGCAGCAGTTCCTTCCCAAGGCTTCCGGTACCATACAATACGACAGGCATACCCGCCAGAACATCTTGCTTCTCCTTGCCAAACAACCAGTCAAGTAGTCGCATGGAGGGTGGTGCAGCGTTCACGCGCTCAGATATCTGTTTTACTATAGTATTCATATTCACTCCTTCAGCGGCTTTTGATGCCTAAATTGAGCGTTGTAGTTGGACGATCACACCATAATTCTTAGGTAACTTCACGCATAAACCTGATTTAAATCTAACATCAAAGTGATCCTTATGTAGCCGATTCTTAGGGATCAAGGAATCGCAATAAGCATCGTGTCGCCAAAATCTCGGCTAAAATGTCTAAAATATAATTTATAGTCAGGGACTATATCATGGACAAGCAGTGGAACTTCAAAAATGTCGGTCCTCTTGTGATAAGCGCTAATTATCAGTTTAGGACGACATTTTCGTATTGTTTTCGTTGCGCCATGCAACGCCTCTATTTCGGCTCCTTCAACATCCATCTTTATTAATGTGATAGGTTCATCTGAAATATCCTCATCAATGCTTGTGGTCCGAATCTCTGTTATGCTGGATGCACTGCAAAGATGACTTGTATCATTACCATTTTCTGAAACAATCCTGGCTCCTCCATTTTTAAGTACATTGGAGTCGACAAACCTGACTGTATCGGGATGCGACCACAGTCCAAACGGCCGCAACACGATATTGCTGTATTGAGCGGTATTCTTTTCCAGCTCGGAGAAGGTCATGGGATCTGGTTCAAAACAGATGATTTTCTTATATGTTAAATTCCTTTTGGTGCAGGCTTTTATAAATTCCTGGGCTGAATCACCAGTGAATGCGCCACCATCAATAAGAACTTCAAGATTGTTTAAGTGAATAATATCATTGTTGAACTGGAAATATGTATCGACAATGTAAGTGGTAGGCTGCGGTTGGGCCTGAAAAGTCGATCCTTCTGCATATTTGACGTCCGAATAATCGAGCAGAAAATTTAAAAAAGACTGGTAATCGCCGCCTCGAAACAAAAGGGCCGTACGAGTAAGAAACAAATCTCGCGATTTTTGATCTGAAAGCAAATCGTATACTCTGCTCAGTTGGTTCTCGTATTGAGGCAGGTCCTTTTCGGGCCAGTACCATTGCGCCAGATGTGTGTAGTAACAAAGGGCCTCCTGGTTCGATATCGCCCTCACCCTTCTTTGATCGAACCCCATTGCAACCAGGTGTTGTTTAAGCTCTTCACGATGTGCGCCGATGGTAATGATTATCAGGCTCTTTTTATGTTTTTCGCTAAGCTCGGACAAAGAGATGACCGGCAGGCCGCAATGCATTTGCCCCGCGCGTGAGGCATTACTGTCGCAAAAGCACGCCGGATTAATCCCATGCGACTTCAATATGGGATACAACTCCTTGCCCGCCGATCCAGCGCCATACAATACAACAGGCACCTC
>DASPQK010000274.1:0-8525 GCA_035624985.1 Syntrophobacteraceae bacterium
CGAATATTCCCGTTCTCATCCAGGGAGAAACGGGCACCGGAAAAGAGCTTGCCGCCAGGGCGATACACAATCGGAGTCAACGCGCGAGGCATCCCTTCGTTGCCATCAATTCCAGCGTGTTGCAGGAGACCATCTTCGAAAGCGAACTTTTCGGGTACAAAAAGGGGGCGTTCACAGGGGCCGCAGACAACAAACTGGGCCTCCTCGAACTGGCCAACGGCGGCACTCTGTTCGCCGACGAGGTCTCCGACCTGGGGCTCAACATACAGGCAAAGCTTCTGAGGGTCCTTGAGACCGGCGCCTTTGTGAAGCTTGGAGATACCAAGGAAACAAAAATCGATGCCCGCTTCGTATTTGCTACAAATAGAGATCTTCGCAAGGAAGTGGAAGAGGGCAGGTTTCGTAAAGACCTCTTGTATAGAGTCAACGCCTTTGTCATTTATCTTCCGCCCCTGAGGGACAAACCCGAAGATATTCCTGCCATCGCGGACTACTTCCTGGGAAAATTTGCCAGAGGAAATAACAAAAAGGCGCTCTCGCAGGAATCGATGGCGCTGCTTGCATCCTATGACTGGCCGGGAAACGTGCGGGAACTGAAAAACGTATTGGAAAGGGCTGTTCTGCTGAGCGCCAATCGACAGGAGATAAACGCGAGTGATTTTCCCGAAGGTATGCCGGCCCCGGAACACGGGTGGGTGAAACGCGAGAGCAGGCAACCGGGAGAGGCCAGGTTGGAGCTTGACCGGATAGAAAAGGAACATGTCGAAGCGGTCTTAAGGGCGCTGGGGGGCAACAAAACCAGGGCCGCACAGCTTTTAGGCATTACCAGGGCAACGCTTTACAAGAAGATTCGAAAACATTTCATCGCCTGTGAAGAAGTCGGGTAAAAGCGGCCATCTCCACTCCCCCCCTGAATGAATGGTTCGGGTTTCGGAAATCGGCCGGCCGAAGGACATTTCCTCATTGATCATTCAAAAAAGATCGTTGTTGCGCCTGAGTGAAATACTGCTATTTTAATGGGATTGAGAGTTTGAGGAAGTGAAAGCGAATGTAGAATGTAGCCCGGCACTCAGCGCGGCGCACGAACGCAGCACGTCGCAGGTGCGCCGTCTATTAGGACTGAGTGCCGGAGTAGAAGGCTGAAGTGGGAAAGTGCGAATGTCCAATGTCCAATGTAGAATTTCGAATGACGAAGGAAGCGGTCCGGCACTCAGGCCAGTGCTCAAATGCCACTCACGACCGCCCCCAGGGGCCAGCCTGAGTGCCGGACTGCAGTTGGAAATTCTACATTCGCTTTTCCTTTGCCTTCCGAAGGGAGTGAGGAATTGAGGGATTAATACCAAGTTGCGATCAAGATCGATGTGACCGGGAGGGCGTACATCGCGCGACGCATTCGCTGCGTTCCCCCTCCCCTACGTAGCGGCGGGGTTTACCCCCATAAGCGCTCAAATAAGCGCGTAAGTTATTGAATTTACTGATGGCAGGAGTAGAATTTTCGTCACCCCGGCGGAAGCCGGGGTCCAGTGCATTACTTATTGATATTACAGTAAAAAACAAAAATCTGGATTCCGGCCTGCGCCGGAATGACGATCCTTTTCCTTGTACTGCCTCATCCTTATTTGAGCGCTTATGGGGTTTACCCCCGCCCAATCCTGAACGCAACTCCGTATAAGGAGCCACGATGCTTGAATTGCTGAAAAAGGGCATGCTTGCCGGAATCGGCGCGGCGGTGCTCACTGCGGGCAAGGTTCGCGAAGCGACGCGCCAGTTTGTCGAAGAGGGGAAATTATCCACCGATGAGGCCGACAAACTCACCGAAGACCTGGTCAAGAGCGGCGAAAAGGAGTGGGAGGAGATGAACGCGAAATTCCAGGCGTCGCTCAGGAAGATGTCCGACAACCTGGAGATGGTCCGCAGGAAGGAGTTTTTGGAGCTCAAGGCCAGGGTGGAAGTGCTCGAAGAGCGGCTGAAGGCGATGGAAGAAAAGGACTGAGTTGCTCCGGAGGTGGGAATGAGCGGAGCCAAAGAAGGACCGAGCGCTGAGCGCCGGGCAAAAGAGAGGACTTATACGGTGTTGCGTTCAAGATCGATGTGACCGGGAGGGCATACAGCGCTGCGCTTCCCATCCCTTACGGAGGGGCGGCTATCCCCATTAGCGCTCAAATAAGGACGAGGCAGTACAAGGAAAAGGATCGTCATTCCGGTGAAGCCTGCCCCGGACCCGATCCGGGGGCCGGAATCCAGATTTTTGTTTTTTACTGTAAAATCAATAAGTAATGCACTGGACCCCGGCTTCCGCCGGGGTGACGAAAATCCTAATCGTGCCATCAGTAAATTCAATAACTTACGCGCCTATTTAAGCGCTTATGGGGTTTACCCCCGCCCAATCTTGAACGCAACACCGCATGAGCGCTGAGGACCGAGTAAAAGAGAGGACTGAAACGTGAGTGGGCTGAAGGGTGTTTTTGCGCACAGTCCTCACCACCCGGTCCAGTTTTTAATACCGCTCGGTCCTCGGCGCTCGGTCCTTGAATCAGCGGCCGTCGGCCGCTGATTCATATGTAGTTGAACCAGAAATTTCGGACTCTTTTGAAATTGGCTTGAATGTCGGCGCTGCCGCCGAGGATGTCTCCGTGTCCCGGCAGGAGCCACTCGGCGTCTAGCGATTCGAGGGTTTTGATGCTTTCTTTGAGCGCGGCGCCGTTTCCCCCGGGGAGGTCCGTGCGCCCGAGGCCGTCGCTGAAGATAACGTCGCCGCTAAAGAGCGCCTTACGTTGCGGCCAGTACAGCGCGACCGATCCCGGCGAATGTCCCGGCGCGGGGATGACACTTAGTTCGATACCTTTTACGTTCAGGTCGCCCGGCCCAAGAAAGAAATCGGGAGCCCAGGCATCGGGGTCCAAAGAATTCATCCGGTCGCCCGTCGGCTGGATGAGGCGCCAGTCTTCGAGGCTCATGGCAAAAAGCGTGTGGTGACTTCTGAAGTGCTGCACGGCTTCGAAATGATCCGCATGGGCGTGAGTAGCCAGCACCAGGTCTATGTCGGAAATTTCGATCCCAAGGGCCCTCAACCGGCCCGCCGCATAATCGAAGAGGTGAAAATGCCCCGGATCGATCAGCACCCTGGCCGGACCGTCGATAAGGTAGGTATTGCAGTTGTTCTCGGTGATAGAAGTCCACAAAAAAGCGTGAAGACCGTCGGTGAGTTTCATGATGCATCCATTTTACTTTTTAGTTTGCGAAGCGCGAGGTGGATTTTATACCAGGTCGCGTTCATTTCGTTGCCTTCGGGAGGGCGTACAGCGCTGCGCTCCCCCTCCCCTACGTAGCGGCGGGGTTCATCCCCGCCCAATGTTGAATGCAACTCGGTATTAGACTCGAAGCTTTACATTTAAAACTTAAAACTTTTACCGGATAAAGTAAATTGCAGCAAGCCGACCGATCGCCGGAAAAGAGCGCAAACAGGAAAAAGGCCGATATCCTGCTGTTGAACGGGGTTGTGCTGACCCTGGACCCGGTTTGCACCATTTTTGAACCCGGCGGGGTCGCCATCCTGGGGGGCAAAATCGACTCGGCGGGGTTTTCCGACAAAATCCAGTCCGCTTATCAGTCTGCGGAGACACTCGACATTTCGGGATGCGTGGCGCTTCCCGGCCTTATAAACGCTCACACGCACGCGGCGATGACACTTTTCCGGGGTCTGGCCGACGATCTGCCGCTGATGGACTGGCTGCACGGCCACATTTTTCCCGCCGAAGCGAAGCTGAGCGAACAGTGGGTTTACTGGGGCACGATGCTCGCGTGCGCGGAGATGATCCTGTCGGGGACAACCGCCTTTTGCGACATGTACCTCTTCGAGCACAAGACGGCGGAGGCCGCAAAGAGGGCGGGCGTCCGGGCGCTTGTGGGCGAGGTGCTCTATGATTTTGACTCCCCGGCTTACGGAACGATCGAAAACGGGTTAAAGCATACGGAAATGCTCATTGAGCGGTGGCGCGGAGATCCTTTGATCGACGTTGCCATAGAACCGCACGCTCTGTATACCTGTTCGCCGGACCTGCTCAGGAAATGCCACCGTATTTCGGCCGCCCGGGACGTGCCGCTGGTCGTCCACCTTTCGGAAAATGAAGCCGAGGTGGAACAGATACTCAAGTTATACGGCAGGCGTCCGGTGGCGCACCTGGAGGCGCTCGGGCTTCTGGACGACCGGCTTGTGGCCGATCACTGCGTGGCTCTGGACGGCGAGGATATCCGAATGCTGGCCCAAAGCCGCGCAAAGGTGGTCCACAATCCGGAAAGCAATATGAAGCTCGCTTCCGGAATCGCCCCCGTGGTGCGGCTCCTGGAGTCAGGCGTAACGGTGGCGCTGGGCACCGACGGCTGCGCGAGCAACAACAACCTGGACATGTTTGCGGAAATGGACTCCTGCGCCAAGCTGCACAAGGCCGCGAGACTCGACCCGACTGTTCTCAGCGCCCAAACGGCGCTCCGGATGGCGACCACGGCAGGCGCCCGGGCGCTCGGCTGGGAGGGCAAAACCGGGCAGATCGCGCCGGGGATGCTTGCCGACATCATAGTGGTGGATTTTAGAAAACCGCACCTCACACCCGTCTATAACCCGCTAAGCCACCTGGTCTACGCCGCCGGAGCCGCAGACGTGCGCCACAGCATCATCGGCGGGCGGCTCGTGATGAAAGACCGGCAACTTTTGACGGTGGATATGGAGGAGGTGGCCGGGCATGCGAAGGAGTTTGCGGGGGGAGGCAAGGGCGGCCAAAAAACATTCACCGCACAGACGGGTCATCGACGGGACATGGAGAGGGGCAGCGTCTTCCCGGCGAAGCGTCAGCCTGGCCGCGAAAGGCTTTTCTCCGACTGCCCGGCGCCTTCGCGGCGGGATATGGTTCGCGATGTCGACTGGCTGCTTTTTAACGCCGACTGGCTCGTTGCGTGCGATGCCGCGATGAGCCGGTATCGCTGCGGGGCGGTTGCAATCCAGGCGGACCGCATAGCGGCGGTTGGCGAAAGCGGGAAGATGCTCAAGATTTTTCGTGGCCGCAGGCAGGCAGATCTTTCCGGCTGCCTTCTTATGGCGGGTTTGGTAAATACTCATACGCATGCGGCGATGAGCCTTTTTAGAGGGGCGGGCGACGATCTGCCTCTTAACGAATGGCTTTCGAAGGTCATCTTTCCTTTCGAGAAATCTTTTGTCAATCCTGACAGCGTATATCTTGGGACTCTTCTGTCGGCCGTGGAAATGTTAAAGAGCGGCACGACGACGTTTTGCGACGGCTATTTTTTCGAGGAGGCGGCGGCACGGGCGGCCCTCGACAGCGGGATTCGCGCCGTTATGGGGCAGGGCATCCTGGATTTTCCGTCGCCCGATCTTTTGGAGCCGGCAAAATTTTTGAGCCGGGCCGAAGTTTTTCTGGCCGACTTTCCCGGTGACAGCGACCGGGTTCGCCCCTCGCTTTTTTGCCACGCTCCCTATACATGCGCCCCGGAAACGCTAAGGCGCGTAAAAGAGCTTTGCCGCAAGGAGAACATCCTTTTTCAGACCCATCTTTGCGAAACCGCAGCGGAGGTCGATGAGGTGGTCAAAAGATACGGCCTGAGTCCGGGCATGCATCTTGACTCGCTGCGGGTTCTCGACGAGCTCACGCTGTGCGTGCACGCAATCTGGGTGTCCGAAGCCGAAAAGAAGGCGCTTGCCGCGAGCGGTGCGCCGGTTTCCCATTGTATTGAAAGCGCGATGAAGCTTGCCTCCGGGATCGCTCCCATTGTGGACATGATCGGCTGCGGGGTCAAGGTAGGTCTTGGAACCGACGGATGCGCGAGCAACAACGACCTGGACATGTTTTCGGAGGCGGGCTTTGCGGCCAGGGTCCACAAGGTCTTCAGAAACGATCCGCTCGCCCTGCCTGCCGAACAGGCGCTTAGGCTGGCCACGCTTGGAGGGGCCTCGGCGCTTGGGCTGGAGAGAGAAATAGGCAGCATCGAGCCCGGCAAGAAGGCGGACCTCATAGCCCTGGACTTGAATCAACCGCATCTTACGCCCATTTACGACCCGGTCAGCCATATAGTCTATGCGGCGCGGGGCAGCGACGTAAGGTTCGTGTGGGTGGACGGGCGGCAGGTCGTAGAGGACAAGCGGGTGCTGACGGTGGATGAGGCCGGGGTTTTGTCGGAGGCATCTCGCATGGCGGGGCGGATTTTGCATTTTAAGGTTAGTTCTGGAGCCTGATGAGCAAAAACCCTTGTGCGGAGCGTATGCTTAGAAATAAGATGGCGTAGAAAGCCGTAAAACAAGCGAATCCACATGGCGCCGCGCGAATGATGAAATGAGAATACTATGGCCAGACTGCAGCGAGTGATTTTGAATGGCTTTAAATCCATCAGGGAGATGGACCTCGAACTGCGCCCCCTGAACGTTCTGGTCGGCGCCAATGGGGCCGGAAAGAGCAACCTTGTCTCGTTTTTCAAGATGCTAAACGAGATGATGGGAATGCGGCTACAGACATACATAGGAAAGACAGGGCGCGCGCACTCCCTTCTTCATTTCGGACCCAAGGTAACCCCGCAGATCGTAGCCCAACTAGTGTTCGAATCCGATAACGTTAGCACTTACACCATGAGATTGTTCCACGCTGCGGGGGATACGCTGATCTTTGCCGAGGAGAAGCTGAGCTTTCTCAGGACCGGTTCAAAGAAGCCACAGGAGGTTAATCTCGGATCGGGACATGCAGAAACGCGAATAGTTCAGAAGGCTGAAGAGGGGGACCAAACCGCCAGGGTGTTTAAGCGCTTCCTCGATTATTGCCGGGTGTATCACTTCCATGACACGTCGCCGACAGCACCGGTTCGCGATTATTGCTACGTCGGGTCCAACCGCTGGCTGATGCCCGACGCGGGGAACCTGGCAGCGGTGCTGCTGCGTCTGCGTGAACACCACGGAGCGACCTATAAACGCATTGTCGGCACCATCCGGCTAATTGCTCCTTTTTTCAACGACTTCGACCTTGAGCCGACCGGTCCGGGCGGAAAGGACATCATCCTGAACTGGAGGGACAGGGAATCCGAACAGGTGTTCGGCCCTCACCAGCTGTCGGACGGCACACTGCGAGCCATCTGTCTTGTGACCCTGCTGCTTCAGCCCGAAGACGAACTGCCGGACCTCATCGTGGTTGACGAGCCGGAGTTGGGGCTGCATCCATATGCTCTTAGCACAGTCGCGGACCTGTTCAAGAAAGCGTCGCACCACACCGGGATCCTTGTAGCCACGCAGTCGAGTTCGTTTCTGGACAGCTTTGGTCCTGAAGATGTCGTCGTGGTGAATCGCGAGTACAGAGCATCGCGATTCGAGCGGCAGGGGAGTGCAGAGCTGGAAAAGTGGCTCGACGAATACAGCCTTGGCGAAGTCTGGGAGAAAAACGTCATCGGCGGAGGCCCGCACTAATGGTGCGCCTTTACCTGTTCGCCGAAGGACGCACCGAGCAGACTTTCGCCGACACAGTGCTCAAGCCGCACCTGGCGCGCTTTGAAGTCTACTTGCATCCTCCTGTCCTCGTAGCTCACGCAAGGAAGAAAGGGACAGTCCGTCGCGGGGGAGGCCGAAAGTACCTGCCGATGAGAAATGACATCCTGCGATTTCTCAAGCAGGAGAAAGGCGCCGATGTGTTCTTTACAACCATGATAGATCTCTACGCCATTCATGCCGACTTCCCGGGATTGGCCGAGGCCGAAAAACTGCGACAAATGCCGCACAAGCGTGTCGAGGCCATTGAGGAAGCATTCGCAACAGACATTTGTGACGTTCGGTTCGTGCTTTATATCCAGTTGCATGAGTTCGAGGCGTGCCTATTTTCCGATCCGACTTGTTTCGAATACTTCTACGACCACCACGGGAAACAGATTGCTGCACTCCAAGCGATTGCCGGCCGCCACAAAACGCCCAAGGAGATCGATGACAGACCGCAGCAAGCTCCCAGCAGGCGTATTATCGACAAATTTCCGGACTACGAAGGCGCGAAGCCTGTCGTTGGGCCGCAGGTCGCAGAACTGATCGGGATCAGCGCTATTCGCGATAGATGCCCCCACTTCACAGCATGGTTAGCACGGCTGGAAAGTCTAGGTATATCCAGCGGTTAAGTGCTGTTCACGTCACTGGACATTGGCCGTGGAAAATAAATCTTCCGTGAATCCCATTTTGAAGACTTTCTCAGAGCCTCTTTCGAAGCTTCATGTAATGGGCTTAACTCTTCTGCTGGCCGTCGTAATCGTTTTCGGCGCATGGGTGGAATATCGCGGGGCGCTGGCCAATAAGCGTTTTACCGACTTTGACGCCTATCTTCGGGCGGCGTGGTCGGTGCGAACGGGCGGGCAGATGTACGGGGTAACCGATGACCGGGGGCGCCATTATGTTTGTCCGCCGCCCCTGGCGATCCTGTTGACTCCGCTTGCGGACCCGCCTCAGGGAGAAGACCGCAGGGGTTATCTGCCTTACCAGGCAAGCGTGGCGATCTGGT
>DASPQK010000275.1:0-11594 GCA_035624985.1 Syntrophobacteraceae bacterium
CGACCAGAACAATGAGATAATAACCAAGCACCGTTGGCGGCAGGACCAGAGGCAGCGTCAAAACGGCATCCAGCAGTTCCCTGCCCGGGAACCGAAAACGGGCTGTCAAAAATGCAAAGGCGACCCCGGCGAAAAAGGCAAGCAAAGTGGCCAGGCCCGCCACCTTAAGAGTCAGTAGAAGAGGCGTCAGGCTCTCGATCATGGCGCACCCATCCCTTTTCCACCCGATGTCAAACAGAATCGGCTGTAAGCATGAAGTCTCGATAAAATAATTTATAAAATACTTATTGACAATTATAACATACAAGAGTAACGTCCAATCTGGACATTATGTCGTGTATATACATTAGCTACTCCTTCTCGGTCTCAAAATCAAGGGGGGAATGCCAACCCTGCTGTCACTGGTGTTGAGAACCCTGTGTGATGGAGGTTTGCTCGACGAAGCTGCCTGTTCGATTTCGAAGTTATTGCTAGGACACCCACCCGCAGCTGGCCCTCTCCGGGTGGTTCTTAGAGAGTTCCCCTGCGGCCATCCGGTACGGTCCCGTTGCCCCGTCGCCGGATGGCCTGGGTAACTCGCTCATTACCGTATGGAGACGGTGAGGCCGTCTCAATGCCGTAATCCTGGCGCGTTCGCACCCGCCCCGGCGAGGAAAACATGATGCAGTCGAAAACCCTGGTTGTGGAAGATGACCATAAAATAGCGCAGCTTCTGGCCGTCACAATGAAAAAGGCCGGATTGGAAATCGCGGCGCCGAAGAACGGCTTTGAAGCCCTCAACCTGACCCGAACCCCTCAGCGGGGTATGCTCATTCTGGATCTGATGATCCCGGGGCTCGACGGTCTCGATCTCTGCGGAGAAATCGATCGAGTAGCCGGCCTGGAATTGGGGGCCGACGATTATGTGGACAAACTGTTGAACCCCACGGAACTTCTTTTGCGGGTGCGAGTGATTCTGGGCCGCTCCGGAAATGAATATAAACCTGAGGCGGTCTTCAGGAAGTCAGGGCTGGAAATAGATTTCGAAGACCATAGGGTCAGCGTGGACGGGCGTGAGGTCGCCCTTACCGCCACGCAGTTCAAATTGCTCTCGGCGCTGGCAAAGAGCCGTGGAAGGGTCCTTAACCGCGAGCAGCTCCTCGAAATGGCGTGGGGATGCCATTTCGAAGGATATGCGCGCACCATAGACACGCACATGAGCCGGATCAGGCAAAAGCTGCTCTCATGCGGAGACCTGATCGAGACCGTGCGGGGCTTTGGATATCGGTTTCGGAGTTGATATACGCCTGAAATCAAGACTCCTGAATTCGCCTCCTGCTGCTCCGGAGGATTTTTTGGGTCTTCCGGCAAATGCGTACCTGGGGTGAGGGACTACACCAGCTACGTTTCTCATTCGTATGCTTCGTACCTCAGTCGATCAGCTTCTTGTTGCTTTTTCATTAATTTCGACTCCCGGTTAAACCCTTCGTGAGCTTTGCAGTTCTTCGTGCGCGAGCATGGGAGTTGGTTCGCAAAGGGACGACATGTAGGGCTCTATGGGGTTTTTATTTACCTTCGTGGTCTTCGTACTACTACACGTCATCTTGTTGTTTTCTTAGCATGATTTTGTTAGTAAGTTGCTGTTATCGTTGCAGTTTAGACCTAGTTTTTTCTTCGTGATCTTCGTGCCCTTCGTGGTGAAGAGTTTTGGTTGCGGCTATGCAGCGCTAGGTTCTTCGTGGTGATAAATCATTTGCTCGGGCGCCTCCAAAATCCGATGCTGGAATTCCGACCGGAAGCACTTCTCTCACCACGAAGGGCACGAAGAACACGAAGACTGAAAGGCAGCCAGAGAGCGCGCACTTACAGAATCAGCGGCTGAAAAGGACCAAAACCAAAATCGATATGACTTCTCTATGGTGCGCTGACCGGAGCTGAGCAGCCCGCACACGAACCCCGCGAAGCGCGTGGGACGAAGACCTCGAAGGAGGCCCGGTCTCGGCTGCTCGGTCGCCGGATGAACCAAATGTTCGAGGTACTCATTTGCCGGATGAACCGATTTTTTCCCGGCGCCCTGCCCGCCGGATTTCCCTTCGTGCCGTTGCTCTTCTAACCAAACCGTTCCGAAAGACGGCTGAAAACCGCACGTATGCTATAAAATACTTATTGACATTTATAAAAGACCATGCTAGCTTCGGCCCACTTATCAGTGGGGAAGTTATTACCGCTGTTTCTTTTCCGTTTGGTAATCGAGATTGCGGCGCACAGCCCACCCGGGAAATGGCATGGCCGCGCCCGCCTCCCCCTAATTGGGCGTTCAGGTGATCGATAAAGACGATAGGGGGTCTGCCTTGTAGTCTTTGTTCTGCCGTGTGCCGGGGATTCTCTTTGTGTTGGGGCGCAATTCATGGTCGCGCAGCAAACTTTGGACGGCGAAATCGCTAGGTGTTTAGGGAATCCAGAGCGTTATGTTATTTTTGACATAACGATAATGAGATCTGTTTATATTGTGGTGCTGACGCGCTTGTGAATGGAGGGACTCTCTGGAGGGCGCCGGCTCTATTTCAAGGCTTTGGGGGCTGCCAAAGTGAATTAGGGGCGCTTCGCCGCAGGCCGGGTATTTCCCGGTCCGGCCAAGCCCGTTTACGATGTTGCGCGTAAGCGCTATTGCCGCCGTTTATGCGGCTTCGCTGCCCGCATTTGGGAGGAGGTGGTGGAGACACGAGGTTTATGAGCAATCGCAGAAGGGATATCGGGTGTCGGCTGTCGGGTATCGATGATCTGAGACCAGGCATTAGCAAGCAGGCAGTCGGTAAACTGCCGCCTGACATCAGTGGGGGGTATAGGTCATCTGATACCTTACACCCGACACCTGATATCCGAAAGCGGCCTTAGATAAAGCCAAAACCCGGGCGACCGGGTGACGGAAAGCCAGCGGGTCCGATCGCATCCGGACGCAGGAATGGCCGAGTACTTAAGCTCGCGATACGCAAAGAGCCTGCATGGAGAGGAACGGAGAGTCGGACGGCCGGGTTGCCTGAGGGGAAGTCGGTTCTATCTTTCTCAGGAGGAAAAAGATGAAGAAGTATCTTGTGGTTTTTGCTGCGTTATTTTTGATTATGGGCTTGGCCGGACAGGCGAAAGCTTACTTTACCACATATCCCACCGGAGGCGATCTTATCCGAGTCGTTTACCAGGTGCAGGCGGGTACTGTCTCTGGATATGAAGAGGCGACCGATCTGGGTTCCATTACTTCCATCGAAAGCAATCCCAGTCTTTTTAGCGATTCGGGATACAACCTGACCACGGGCAATGGAACCAACAACTTTAACTTAAGCAACGGGCCCCTCTACGTCGCGTACTTCGCCTACACGGGACATTCCAATCTCCAAACCTCGCAGCTGTGGACCAGCGGCACGGCAGTATCAGAGCAAAACCTCCCTTCCGTTTGGGGCGTCACTGTAAACGCTGCCGGCACCATCGTCGCTGCTTATAACACCGCTGCTTCATCAGGTTCGAGCGCGAACGCATGGGTGCAGACTTCCGGCTCTAGTTATTTTAAGATATTCGACGGGGGCAGCCTACAAACGACGGGCCTATTCGATGGATATATCAATACTCCCGGGGGGGAGAGCGTCCTCGACCCCCTTAACGTCGCCGGCAATGGGAGCATAACCCAGGCTACCCAATATATTTTCAAGTGGAGCCCCATGAAGACGTCAAATTCCAACAACGCCGGCGATTTTGAGATTGTGACCACCTTAGGGACGAACGGAATAATCACGAGTCAGGCGGAGTCCATCGCCCCAATTCCGCCGAGCGTTTTGCTCTTCGGGTCGGGATTGCTCGGTCTTATCGGGGTAATGAGAAAGAAGCTCATTTAACTTCCCGGCATCCTTCGCTTTGCGGCCCTTTCCCGGAAGGCTCCGGGAGCGTTCCCGCCATAGGAGCTTCGATGGGGAACAAGGGAGCGGCTTGGCCGCGGCCCTTCCACCCCGCGGGGAGGTTGACGTATGCTTCGCGCCCCGCTTCACGCGGAAAGAACGCGTCATGACGGGAAAGGGCCCGGACGCAAAGGGGAGCTCAGCGTCCCTCCCCCCATCCGAGGACCTGGGAGGGTTGAGCTTTTGTGGAGACGGGGGGCTGGGGTTGTGCCCGAAATTTGAGGGGCGCCCGTGAAGAGTGTCTCATAACGGAAAAAATATATTTGAAATTCAGTACTTGTTTTAAGGAGAATCTAAATGAAATCCAAGCTCTTTAGAAATGTCGCTCAAGGCATCATTGTCGCGGTTGCCCTCCTGCTCGTCGGAGGCGTGGCGCAGGCCGACACTTACATGAATATGTACGGCACCAGCGAGGAAGCGAACCTCTGGACCGGCTCCAGCGGACTGGGCATGACGCTGCTCACCAATCTGGGGTGCACTTCAAAAAAATCTTACACTACGATCACCGATTCAAACAACACCAAAAGCACCCTTGTCGTCGGCGGCGGTTGCACCGGCACGGACGGCGGGTTCATTTTTCTCACCTATACCAACAAAGCTTCCTGGGACGGGATCGACGCCATAAACGGTGTTTTTGATACTGCGAACTGGGGGACTTATAACAGTACCTATACCACTCTGACCCCTACGGCGAATCCCTGCGGTGCGGGTAACGGTGATCAGCGCCCCGTGGCCACCGCCGCCAGCTGCCCCGGTGACGCCACCTCATGCACAGGCATCGCCTTTAGCTGCCAGCACATCCAGGTCGGCGTCTCCAACCTGGAAGAAGCCGCCATCATTCAGACAACGCAGGGAAGGCTGAAAGGCCCCATGGGCGGCGCCTATACATGTAGAGGGTCCCAGAGTCAGTGTAACCAAACCACAGCGACTGCCGCCTGGCCTCCCTACGCCGGCAGCAGCGCAACTGCGCAACAAATGCTCGCATATCCTTTCGCCATTTATGTTAACCCGGGTGTTACATCATACCGTTGCAGCTCAGCGTCCGGCACGACCTACTATAACAATTTCTGCATAGACGACAGCAATTGCGGCGGCACGGGTGGGAACCATACCTTATGCATCGCCCAGACAATCGATAACCTTTCAAGACAGCAAATCGTTGCCCTTTTGAGCGGCCAAATCAGTAATTGGGACCAATTCGGCGTGTACTATCCGTCAAAGCCGGTCACGGTTTGCATGAGGCACGCTGGCGCCGGCACTCTGAGCGTACTGGACCTCGGAGTTATGCAGGGCAGCACCGACGGAAAAGGCTGGGGCTGGGATATGACGACGTCGGAAAACCCTGTCACGTCCGCTGCCGGTCCTCCCTATTTCTACTTTAACGATCTGCAAAGCGACGAGACCAATTGCCTTGCCTGGGCGGACGGAAAGACTTTTAGCGGCCAGGATTCACTTCCATCGAGTGTAAAAAGCGGCGCCATCGGTTATGTGGACGCGGATAACGCCGACGTCTCAACGAGTTGTGCCAACAGCCCGTTGAACCCGGGTAGCTGGACCAATGTGGGATGCTACCAGAGGATCAAATACAACGGCTGGCTGCCCACCAGGATAACCATGCATGACGGCATCTATGACAGTTTCTGGACCGTGGACCGCATGTATTATAACACTTCCGGCGCCAATGCTCTGTCACCACAGCAGACCACTATAATGAACCAGATGATCTCGCTTGCCGGGAATCCGACCAATCTCAATTCCACTACCATTCCCAACCAATACCTGTACTACGCCTCGCCGGGTGAACTCAATTTCATAAGGCCCGGCGGCAATACTTTTGAGTATCCCCTGTACCAGGGATGCACGAACTGCGCAAGCCCGGATGTCGTGCTTAAACGAAAGGTCAAATAGCTGCAGTTTAGAAGATTAATCGCATGATGTTATGTGTCGGCCCGGCGCTTATAGTCGCCGGGCCGCAAACTTTGGACGCGCCCTATCCGGCGGAGCGCGCAATCCCCCGCAGCACATATGCCAGCTACCCGCCTCTACTCGCTCCACGTCCGATCCACGGCCTCCGCGATCAGTCCCTTCCGAACGGGGTTGTTATATTGCATCATGGAATGTGGCGCACACCTATTGCGGCCAACTTATGAAGCGATGGGCTGAAGGGGCGCGGTTTTCCTTCATTGGGGCCCGAGAGGAGTCTTATGTCAAGAAAAGGAGTCATCGTCGTCCATATTCTTCTGACAATCGCCACTCTTGCAGCGCTCTGGCAGCTCAACGACTGCAAATTCATCGACTATGACGACGGGACCTACATTACCGGGAACAGCCATATCCGGCATGGTCTTACGACAGACGGCGTCCGATGGGCGTTTTCGGCAGCTTGCGCAGCCAACTGGCATCCCCTTACATGGATTTCCCACATGACGGATGTCCAACTGTTTGGCTTAAACCGCCGCATGCACCATCTTATCAATCTTTTATTCCATATTGCGAACACACTGATGCTTTTTTTCGTTTTTCATCGTATGACGAAAGCACTCTGGCAGAGCGCCTTTATTGCCGCGCTGTTCGCCCTTCACCCTCTGCATGTGGAGTCAGTTGCATGGGCCGCCGAACGAAAGGATGTGCTCTCCTCGTTCTTCTGGATGCTCACAATGATCGCGTATGCTCATTATGCTCAAAACCCTGGCCTTCGGAGATATTTGCCGGTTCTTCTTTTTTTCATTTTGGGCCTGATGGCAAAACCGATGCTGGTCACTCTTCCTTTCGCCTTGTTGCTTTTGGATTACTGGCCTCTGAGGCGTATCCTGCGAGTCGGACCCAGCTACGCTCCTCATATATCGGACGACGACCGTCGCGAGTCGAAATTCGACGTCACAGACCCTATGCCGCCCATTGATAAGAGGAGCGATCCCCACATTCATGCTCGCGTGCCTTTGCCCGAGAAGAAAAAGAAGAAATTGAACAATAGGAATGCCGTCCAGGGTGTTGCTCAGGCCTCAGTCCCCGGACCAATCCAGCAAAACGGGTGACCGGGGAAGGCTCCCAGTCCTTCGAGTTCCGTCCTCCGTCCTCTGATTTTTGAAAAAATTCCTCTTTTTGCGCTCTCCGCTGTGTCATGTATCCTCACTTTCATCGCTCAGCAAAGCAGGGGAGCGATGCAGTCCCTGCAAACGCTGCTTCTAGGCGCCAGGATTTCAAATGCATTTGTTTCTTATCTCGCATACGTTGCCAAGACAATTTGGCCGAATAATCTGGCGATTTTTTATCCTCATCCAAAATTTTGGCCATTTTGGCAGGCTGCGGGGGCTGCCCTCTTCTTCGCAGCTGTGACCGGGACCGTTATTATGGCAGCAAAGAGATTTCCTTATCTGTTCGTTGGGTGGCTATGGTATGCAGCCACGCTTGTGCCTGTAATCGGACTGGTCCAGGTGGGCGGCCAGGCGAGAGCCGACCGTTATGCCTATGTCCCTCTGACAGGATTATTCATCATGGCCGCGTGGGGTATTTCGGAATTGTTGGGAAGATGGCGTTACCGGAAACAAGCGCTTGCCGCATCTTCAGTATTGACTCTTTCATCTTTCTTCATTATTACCTGGATACAGGTTGGTTATTGGAAGGATGACTTTACGTTGTTCAATCATGCGTTGGATGTGACGAATAATAACTATTGCGCTTACTACAATCGAGGGAATGCATATAAGATCATTGGCAATTACGAACGAGCGATCTTGGATTACGACAACGCCATCACGATCTATCCTCAATATGCAGATGCATATAATAACCGTGGAAATGCATATACTAAACTCCGCAATTACGAACAGGCAGTCAACGATTATAACACGGCAATCAGGTTCGCTCCCCAATATGCCGACGCCTATAACAACCGGGGATTTGCCTATCGGAGACTTGGCAACTACTTTCAAGCCATTGATGATTTCAGCGTAGTAATCGATTTGAATCCTGAATACGCGGTTGCCTATTATGGCCGGGGGAACTCATATTACAATATTGGCAACCTGCGGCAAGCAATTTCCGACTATGACAAGGCTATAGGCATCGATCCCCAGTATGCAGACGCATATACTAATCGCGGTCTTGCATATTCCAAACTCGGGGACGGCGAACAGGCGGCTGAAGATTTTAAAGCAGCAGCAAGACTCGGAAGCGAAGAAGCCAAAGGCATTTTGAGGACCCGAGGAATAAAGTGGTGAGCTTGAAAGACAAGCAAATCCCGGTGATTTACTTTCTTCTGGCTGCTGTTACGTTTACAGCTTTCCTGCAGCTCAGTCAGTGCGAATTCATAACATATGACGATCCTGCATACGTGACCGAGAACATCCATATTCGGCACGTCATTACGATGGATGCGATCCGGTGGGCATTTACGTCCGATTACGCCTGCAACTGGCATCCCCTGACCTGGGTGTCGCACATGCTCGATATTCAACTTTTTGGCTTGAATCCACATTGGCATCATTTGACCAATCTGTTGTTCCACATTGCAAATACGCTGCTGCTCTTTTACGTCTTTCACCGTATGACACAAGCACCATGGAAAAGCGCCTTCGTTGCGGCGCTGTTTGCCATTCACCCTCTGCACGTGCAATCGGTCGCCTGGGTGGCCGAACGAAAGGACGTTCTTTCAACTTTCTTCTGGATGCTGACCATGGGGGCTTATGTCCACTATGTGGAACGACGCTCTGTCGCCCGTTACGCAACCGTGGTCGTGTTTTTTATTTCAGGACTTATGTCCAAGCCAATGCTTGTAACCCTGCCTTTTGTCCTGCTTCTGCTGGACTACTGGCCTTTGAGACAGAGGCCGGAGGTCGCAAGTCAGGTGACGGATGGCGGAGGTCAGAGGTCAGAGGTCGGCGGTCGGATGCCGAATGCTGGACGTCTGTGCGCTGTCCGGATGCCGCGCTCGTTCAGCCTACGCTTTCGGCAAAAAGAAAAGGAAAATCCCGTAAGAAACTCCCCAGGCGGGGCAACGATCCTTCCTCCCCGGTCCATACTCACTCCTCAGTCCTAAGGCTTGAGTCTTCACCCTTTGCTGCCCGATCGTCGCTCCTCCGTCCTCCATCCTCCGTCCTCCGTCCTCTGTTGTGGGAGAAAGTTCTGCTTCTTGCTCTTGCAACTCTGTCGTGTATTATGACATTGTTTGCTCAGCAGAAAGGGGGGGCGGTCATATCGAGCGCCGACTTTCCACTGGGTGTCCGTATTGGAAATGCAGTTGTTTCCTACCTCAATTATATAAGAAAGACAATTTGGCCTGGCGGCCTCGCCGTCTTCTACCCTCACCCGGAATCATGGTCTGTATGGCAGACCATAGGCGCAGTTTTTTTCCTTAGCTCTATATCTCTGGCACTTATCCGAGGGAGAAAAAGATTTCCGTACCTGGCAGTGGGCTGGCTGTGGTTCACGGTTACGCTTCTGCCTGTGATAGGTTTTGTACAGGTCGGCTATCAGGCTATGGCTGACCGGTACACGTACATTCCCCTGGTCGGGCTGTTCATAATGGCGGCATGGCTTATCCCGGACCTAACGAAAAAATGGGCCTGCTGCGAGCAGGCGCTTTTTGCCTTAGCGGCACTCATTCTGGTTCCTCTTTTTGCGGCTACGTGGATACAGACAGGCTACTGGCGTAACAGCATCATTTTATACAACCGCACTCTTGAAGTTACTGGGAGCAACGCTTTTATCCTATATAACCGTGGCCTTACCTACTCAGTGCTCGGCGACTACAGGCGGGCTGTTTCGGACCTTGACAGTGTTATCGGAATGGGCCGGTTACAAACAGATGCATATTACAAACCGGGATCCATTTATAGCACACTTTGTGCACAAGCCTATTACAAGCGAGGCATCGCCTATGGCAAACTCGGAGATTACACGAAAGCTATCCAAGACTACGACAAGGTCATCGAGATAGGTTTTAGGGATGCGCAAGTCTATAATAGCCGAGGCGTTGCCTATGACAGGCTGGGCAACTTGACACATGCGATTGAAAATTACAACACAGCAGTTGGAATCGACCCTGATAGCGCCATGGTCTTTAACAACAGGGGAAACGCTTATCGTAAGCTGGGAAACCATGCGCGGGCCATTGAAGATTATAACAGGGCCATTGCGCTCGACCCCGAATATGAGCTGGCCTATTATAATCGGGCCGTTGCCTATACCGACATTGGTCAGAACAGTATGGCGACCGACGACCTCAAAAAGGCAGCCCAACTGGGCTGCGAAGAAGCCGGGAACATTTTGAAAAGCCGGGGGATAATTTGGTGACCTCAGTTAATGAAGGCGATCTTTTCGGCGCAGGATGAACAATTTGCCCAACGGCGCCTGTCGTGTCGCTTCCGGCATGATGGTCTTAATTTCCTGGTAATTTCCAACGATCCAGGAGGCGAGTTCTTCGGCATAGCCCTGCCCGAACCCTCTGACGCCATATTCGCGAAAGGAGCGCGGCACGGCGACTATATAGTCCGGCGGGTGGACCTTGAAAGCCGCAAGCATCGCTTTTTCGCCAAACATGGACACCTCGGGGGGCAGGTAACTGACGTAGGGGGTCGGGTTCTCCACGCGCATCAGGTAATTGAGCATCACCCCTTCGGGAAAAACCGCGATCGTTTCGCCTGGCCTGATAAGAGTGCGCAGTGTCGAGAGCCCCTCGTTTATAACAGCGCCCGATTGATAGGTCAGGACCGTATCCGAGCCATTGGTCACCTGAGCTGTTTTTTTCGCAATGTGACTGTTGCCTACCAGAATGAATCCGCCAACCACCACTGCCAGGACCGCAACTCCCGCTGCCCGGGTGACAGCGCCAACCCCCCCTTTCTCTGTGACCCATCGCGGCAGCCAGTCATCGATCAGCAGGGTCAAGGTCATTGCGGCCGGCATCGCCAACACGAAGCCGTATCCGTCGATTCTGCTGCTTAAAATCATTTTGCCGAGCAGCAAGAACGAAAAAACAACGAAACCAAGTTTGTCAACTGCACGCAGATCGGAGCGGCTTCCTTCTATTTTATTCTCGATCTCCCTCCGGGAGAGGGCGCAGCCGCCACGTCCGTTCCCCCTCTCCTTCGGGCGCCGAGAGTGTTTAACAATTGTCAGAACAAGGGTCGCTGCGATAATGAGCATAAAGAGAGGAAATGGACGAGCGATGGAAGTGAGCCATTCAAACCGGAAGGCAAACCGGAAGACGAGCCCGAACACAATGAAGACTGCGGCAGGGATAGCCGCGTGGCGCCGCTTTGTATAGCGAAAGAGAATACCGAGCGTGCCCGCGCCGGCGACGAGACCCGCCGTTACCGCCGCTGCCTTGAACATTCGCATCAGGTTTCCCCCAATATCGTCGGCGCCCATTCGCTTCACATAAAAGGGAAGTTTTGAAATCTCACTATTTGTTATAAGGTAGTAAAAAGACCCGGTTACTCCTTTTAACGCACCGCCGGGGCCTAAGGCGGGGACCAACCAAAGCATTCCGATGACGGGCGGAATCGTGGCCGACGCCGACAAGACGAGGGCAGCCTTCAGCGACGTCGAAGTCCTCGATCTCCTCAGCAGGTGAGCGGCTATCAGCGCTGCGCCCACGGCGCAAAACAATGCCAGAAAAATCTCAACCTTGGTGAGAAAAGCCAGACCGGTCAACAGCCCCGCAGCGAC
>DASPQK010000276.1:0-4168 GCA_035624985.1 Syntrophobacteraceae bacterium
CCGACGGTTTCATTCGGGTCCAAAACTGGGTTCAACTCAAAAGTTGGGTATTGCCCTCCGGCATAAATTTGGGGTAAAGTATTTTTTACTTGGAGGGGGACCAAGTTCCTGAACTCATCTTGAATCAACTGTCCTGACCACACATTGCTGAGTGAGAAAGTGCCGCCGACTGTACAGGTAAAAGCCGACCGCAACGGTTTCACGCTGGTTCCGGACCCGGTTGCCTCCCTGGATGCCATCGTGGCCTTCATGGATGAGCGGCTGGAGAAGTCCCGTGATTTTTTCCAAAAAGCTGAGATGGTTCTTGACCTCAGAACCAGGCCTATGCGCACCGACGAGATCTCCGTGCTCTATGAGAAGCTGTACGAAAAATCGGAGGTTAAGGTGGTGGAGGTGCGGCTTAGCGATGAGCTTTCATTCTCAATGGCGGGAGAGCGGAGAAAATCCCGCTCCGTTGCGACAGGGACCGGCCTGGAGCCCGAAAACCGCGCTCCACTAATTGTCCGCAATACATGCCGGTCTGGCGTGCGGATCGTCTCTCCATCGGACTGTGTAGTCCTGGGGGACGTAAATCCGGGTGCGGAAATTATTGCTGAGGGCGACGTTGTCATTTTCGGCGCTCTGCGGGGCCTCGCCCATGCCGGGGCCGGAGGCGAACGGACCGCGCGGATTTGGGCGTTGAGCATCGAGCCCCATCAGATCAGGATCGCTGACCTGGTGGCGGTTCCCCCACGGGGGGCAAAGCCTTCGCCGGCCAGGTTCGAGGTGGCTGAGATTCATAACGGCGTTATCCAGGTTAGCTGTCTGTAAGAATGTAATGGTTGAGGTTGGGGAGAGGGGTACTGCACGGAAACTGGTTTTCGACGAAATTATAGGTGAGCTATGGCTGGCAAAACAATTGTGGTTACTTCTGGCAAGGGGGGGGTCGGCAAGACTACTACCGTAGCCAACCTGGGGACAACACTGGCCAAGAAGAAGTACAGTGTTGTGATGATCGACACGGACATAGGCCTGCGTAATCTCGATGTCGTTATGGGGCTGGAAAACAGGATCGTCTACAACCTGGTCGACATCATCGAAGGTAAATGCCGCAAAGAACAGGCAATGATCCGGGACAGAAAGATTCCAAACCTTTTCATGATTCCGGCGGCTCAAACCAGGGAAAAAAATTCCATAACCCCGGAGCAGATGAAAGAACTGTGCTCCACCCTGGCCGCTGATTTCGACTACGTGCTGATCGACTGCCCGGCGGGCATAGAACAGGGATTCAAAAACGCAATCGCCGGAGCGGAAACCGCGCTCGTTGTAACTACGCCCGAAGTCTCCGCCATTCGGGACGCCGACCGGGTGATCGGGCTTCTCGAAGCCGCTATGCTCAAACACATCAGCCTTATTATCAACAGACTTAACGCGAAAATGGTCAAAAGGGGCGATATGATGTCTACCGAAGACATCATTTCCCTGCTTTCCGTTCCACTTTTGGGGGTTGTCCCGGAAAGCGACGAAGTGGTGGTGTCGACCAATCGCGGAGTTCCGCTTGTCCACGACAGGAGCAGCAAGGCCGGGGCCGCTTTCAGACGCATGGCCGCCCGCCTCAACGGTGAAGAAAACCTTCCACTGGATGGGGACGGGTCCCAAGGATTTTTGGGCCGCGTCAAACGGCTTATCTGGGACTGAAAGGAGACAGGCCAATGCTGAGTATTTTGCGGCGCCTTTTGGGAAACGGACCAAGCGGGAATATCGCTCGCAAAAGAATGCAGTTCGTTCTGATGCACGATAGGGTGGATATCACGCCCGACATGATGGAAGCGGTTAAAAATGATATAATTAAAGTGCTTTCGAGGTACATGGAAATAGACAACAGGTCCATCAAGGTTAATTTGGAACAGGGTAAGGACTTCATGGCCCTGATCTCCAACGTGCAGGTAAAGCGCGTTTACAGGCACGCATCGTCGATCTGATGTAACGGGCGCCGGAAACGGGGTAGGGAGTCCGTTTGTCAAATCCGGCCAGGGTTAAGAGTGGAGCTTGCGCAATGGCGCTCAGGTTAATTCTCGCGGCTACCTTGAGAAAATATGTCCCCGGTTACAACGGCGAGACTGGATATGAAGTGAGCGTCGAACCGGAGTCGACGGTCCTCGATTTGTGCAGGCAGCTCCAAATTCCCGAAAAGGAAGTAAAGCTGATCATGATCGAGGGCGTTGCCGCCGGTTTGGATTCCGTTCTTACCGGAAACGAGCGGGTTGCTCTCTTTCCCCCGATTGGAGGGGGCTAGCTTGTTGACTACTGCTCCTCCAACGCCTCCTTGAGCTTTTGGAGGCCGGTTTCAAGCTCCGGAAAAAGTTCCACTGATATGGTCAGCCCTTTCTTGGATGGGTGAAACTCTCCGTCATCCCCCTTGTAATAGATGCGTAGGTCCACATACTGCTTTCCTTTGAAATACGTTACCGACGATCTGACTTCCTCCAGGGGATTCTTGGGGAAAGAGTGTACTATCCGAGGTTCTTTTGCCATTTTCGCTAATCCTCGACTCAGGTGAATGCTACTAGGGAGACCGGAAAACGAATCGGCAAAAACCGATCTCGACACTCAGACGTTCCGCCCTTCCTCCGGCTTCCGTTATGCGGCTTGCGCCATTCAACTTCCTACTTGCAATCCGGTTCAAGTTTCAAGTGATAAATTAAACATCTAAAAAAAATGCAACAGATCGGCGGCGAAGTAACTATTTTCCGCAGTCCATCATGCCCCCGCGGGGCACCCTGAGCCATGAAAAAATCCTTAAGGTTAACCAAGCGGAGCGCAGCCCACCAAGCCTTTTCGACCAAAACACGGGGAGTGGGCGGAGCACCGCTCCCCGCTCTGTTTGGGGCCAAGCTCCGGCCCAGTGAATAAAAAAAGCCCATCCGGAGACGGGCTTTGTGTTTTTTGGGAACCATCGAATTTTGGGAGTTGCGGGTTTGGCTCAGGCGGCGGATTTTGCAGCAAGGACCGCGCCTTCGGCCTGCGCATGTTCGGCAATATATTTTTCTTTTACGCTCAGCAGCATAAGAACGATCGGCCTGTAGGCCAGGTGCGCCCATTTGGCGAAAGGCACTTCAAGCACGAGCATCGGGATCGCCACCATCATGTGAATGACATAGATCGCGTAGGTGGCCAGCGGCCAATCCAGAAGGCGGGTGAAGTTTATGAAAATGCCGGTCATGGCGGTCAACTGGAGCAGGATCAGGAACATCCAGTCGGTCCCATGCGAATTCTTATATTGCGGCTTGCTCTTCCTGAGACGCCCGATCATCGCGTATGTAGTGCCATACATGATAGCGCAGAAGGAATAATAGCCGAGCAGCCGGATCGGGTGGAAGATCGAGTACTCGATATGTCCGCCCAGCGAAGCCCAGCCTCGCTGAAACTTGAGGAAATCAACACCCATGAAGGGCAAGCCGTTTACACAAATAACGACCAGCAGAAACACTGTAGAGTATCCGGTCATAATTGCAAGGTGCACAATCCACTGCGGCCGGTCCTTGCACTTGCCAAACTGTTTCTGAGTGCAAAACTGGGTGAGCATGAACTTTAGTTCGCTCAAATACATCCCCAGGGGGACCTTCTTGAAATAGTCTCCCATGACGATTTTTACGCAGCGGAAAGCATTGCTCAGCAGGAAAAACGTCAAGATGGCGGCCATCACGAGGTCAGCCTTTTCGATTTCAGCCGCAGGCCACACGGAGTTTAGGTCCGCGTGCGTCCAGTTTATCGGGCCGCTGTGGAAAATTAGCAGTCCGATGCCTATGAGAACACCCACTATAGCGACGGCAATGATCTCGAATGTCTCGGAAGTATAGAACTTGCGCGCAAAACCAGTCCAGTCGTAGAGCGAGGTGAGATATCTGCGCAAGACCATCATCGTCTCGCCGGGGTCCGCCCCGCGGGGGCACCTGGTCGAGCAGTCACCGCAGTAATAGCACAGCCAGGGTTCGGGCGATCTCAGGATTTTTTCTCTTTGCCCCAATTGAATGTACCTTACCAGTTTCCTCGGGAAAGGGTTCTCAGGGGTCGCCAGGTTGCAGATAGCGGTGCAGGTCCCGCAGTTGTAACACTTACCCGCATCCTTTAGCCCGAATTCCTCCAGTTCCCTGATCAAATGAGGATCGACTTTGTTGCTCATCCTTTT
>DASPQK010000277.1:0-6162 GCA_035624985.1 Syntrophobacteraceae bacterium
CGTGAAAACGACAAATATCTGCCCTTTTATGGAACCGAAGAGCCACATCAGGACAGGATTGCCAAAAATACCCGGACGATGCCAAAAGCCGCCTGTCACAACCATCTTCCTCCAATGATTCCCATCATGAGTTCATCACGCTTCGCGTGAAAAATACAGTCCTGTTCCAAATTGGAATAGCGATCCGTGATGAAAGGGACCGTAATTTCATTTTGAAACACCGGGAAGCCAAGGACTCATTATAAGTCCGACATTACTTCAAGGAAACCCGCAATATTGCTTGTTTTCGCCTTTTGGCACGCTGATTGCCTTATACGCGGCTTTGGCGGGCAAAAGCGAAAAGACAGCGGCAAAAAGCATGAGCAAAGCGTGGATAAGATGATTAAAAGCCTTCCAGGTGTAATGGAGTGTCATGGAACGCATACTGGTTAGCATGGACTGCTGGAACGGATGTTGGGGCGCACTGTCAAGGGCGATTTCGCTGGCCGGGAGGATAGACGCAAAGCTTTATGCCCTCCTGGTGCTTCCGCCTTCGGCCAGCGGCTCCGGTAAGGAGGAGCTTAACGCTCCATGCATGACCCGGGAGCGTATCGAACTTCTCATCGAAATCGCCAAGTCCGAAGGTTCTCGAATCGACTATTTCATTTCAGAGGGCGACTATGAGGAAGAAGTCATCCGGTTCGTCGAACAGAACAGGATAACACTGGTGATAGCCGAGTCTCCCGATGCTGAGAACCCCTGTTGCGAAAGGGACCTGGCGCAAATTCGCAGGATTCGGCATCGTATATCGTGTAGGCTCGAAGTGGTAAGCCCCAGAAAAACACAAAATCTTGAGGATAGGAGAAAGTAACAGTCATGAGCATTCCACTGCACTTGTACCTTCCAATTGCCGGAAACAGCGTCAACATGCTCCTAATTCTGGGTTTAGGAGGCGGGGTGGGCTTGCTGTCGGGCATCTTCGGGGTCGGCGGCGGGTTCCTGATGACGCCTCTCCTGATAATGTTCGGCATTCCCCCGACTGTAGCGGCGGCTTCGGATTCGAACCAGATTGTCGGGGCCTCGACATCCGGAACCCTGGCGCACTTCCGCCTCGGCAACGTCGACTTTGAAATGGGCCTGTTGCTCCTTGTCGGCGGCATTGTCGGAGGCACAGCCGGAGTTCAGATCATCAAAGTGCTCAGGCAGCTGGGAAACGCCGATTTTCTGATAAATCTCACCTACGTGCTCATGCTCGGAATCATCGGCAGCTACATGTTCGCCGAGAGTCTTCAGTCGATGCGCAAGGCTCGAAAGAATATCCGCCCTCCTGCAGTGAAAAAGGAGTCCTTGTATGGGCGCATCGCAAAAATACTGCCCTGGCAGATGGAATTCAAGCGATCCGGCGTGCGGCTTTCGGTGCTGATGCCGCTTGTCCTTGGAACGCTTGTGGGAATCCTGGCGGCGATAATGGGCGTGGGAGGCGGATTCATCATGGTCCCGGTAATGGTTTATCTTCTGCGGATGCCCATGCACGTCGTCGTTGGAACAAGTCTGTTCCAGATTCTTTTCACCTGCATCAATGTTACAGTTATGCAGGCATGGAGAAACCACACGGTTGATTTCATCCTGGCGCTTATGCTGCTCATTGGATCCTCTATCGGCGCTCAGCTCGGAGCCAAACTCGGGAAGAAACTCCGCGGCGATCAACTCAAGATACTCCTGGCCTCACTTGTGCTCGTGGTCATGGCCAAGATGCTCTATGAGCTGCTTGCCAGGCCCGAAGTGCTCCTGGCTTACGTGGGAGGACACTGATGAAGAAAAGTAAAAAGGCAAAAGTAAAAAGTAAAAATGCAATAATAATCGGCACATTCATCTTTGCCGCCTTTTGCCTCTCCACACTTTCTGCCGTTGCGGCTCAGGACGTCGCCCGGATAGCCGTCGAGCCTGAAGCCATCAACATCGGCGCTCTCTATGACGGCATCGCTCTTACCGCAACGGGGTCGATCCCTGCGGACAGTGAGGCGGTCGTCCGGTTTGTGGGCGCCGCCTGTGATTTGCATATGAAGGAGAAAGGAAAAGTCGGGGGTATCATGTGGATGAACCTCGACTCAATCACCTTCAAGGGAGCGCCCAGTGCCTGTTTGGTCTCATCGGCAGTCGATCTCAAAGGCCTGGAAGCCGACGGGGGCGTATCCATCAAGGTCTTGAGGCTCTCCGGGCTCAAAAGGTCCGTTGAGGTGGAAGCCGACGGTGGCGGACACGAAAACGCTTTTGAAGAATTTCTCAAATTGAAACAAAAAGAAGGACTCTACCGGGAGATGTTTGGAAATATCTCCTATGAGAGCGCCTCTGAAGGGCAAAAAACCTTTCGGGCCATTGTCCCCATCCCCTCCCGCCTGGCGCCTGGCGACTACGCGGTCAAGCTCGATGCCGTAAGAAACGGAGACGTCATCGCCCGGGCCGAACAGCCGGTTAAGGTCAATCTGGTGGGCTTCCCCGCTCTTATGTCGGGACTCGCCTTCGGCCATTCCGCCCTTTACGGCATTCTCGCCACCATCATTGCGCTTATCGCCGGTCTTGGGATTGGCCTGGTTTTTCAAAGCAGGGGGAGTCATTGAAGCAGTGAACAGTGAATGGTGACTGGTGAAATGATCAACGTCATTGACGGTCTGAAGGGGCTTTTCTCCTTCTGGTCGCCTCAAAAACCAACTCTTCCCTTTTCGGTGCTCTTCAAGAAATTCAGGAGCATCTTGGAACGGAACAACCGTATCCTGGAACTCATGTCTGACATGGGTGACAAACTCGGGGGCGACTATGTCTTTGACCGACAGTATGTACTGGATATTAGCGAGAAAATCGGCGATCTGGTCTTCAAGCTCATTTCAGACCTGTGCGTCATGACCCAGAACGAGAATGTCGATCTTTTCATCGCCTTTGAGCGAATTCAACATGAGATCCAGGAGGAACTGGCCGGAAGACGAGCTTTTCCCATGACCAGGCCCACAGTTCTGCTTGACGAACTCAATGGCGACCTCAACGAGGAGGTGGGCAACAAGTTCGCCAATCTTGGCGACATACGCAATACGCTGGGACTGCCCACAATGGATGGTTTCGTCATAACGACCAGGGCATTCTTCGATTTCATGGAAGCCAACGGTCTGCTCAGCCATGTGGAGAATTCGCTCGCCGCGCTGGACGCAAAGGACGAGGCAGCGTTCGAAGCCATGTGCGATGATGTGCGCGGGCGAATTCTCAAGGGGACCATCCCCAGGCATGTGATTTCTAGCATGAACGGTATGCTCGATATCCTTGAAAGCAGGGCGCGTGGAAAACCTTTGCGCTTTGCTGTAAGGAGCAGCGCCTGGGGTGAGGATAGCGAGTTCAGTTTTGCCGGGCAGTATGAGAGTGTGCTCAATGTCCCCAGGAAGGGCATTGCCGAAGCCTACCGGCGGGTGCTGGCCGGAGCCTATGCGCCTGAAGCCTGGCGATACAGGTTGCATAGAGGCTACCGGGAAAGTGAGATGGCCATGGCGGTCGGGTGCCAGGTGATGGTCGAGGCTGAAGTCAGCGGTGCGATGTACACTTACGCGCCTCTTCCTCTCGAACAGGAAGCCATGGTGATAAGCGCCGCCTGGGGCCTTGGGCCGGCCGTTGTGGAGGGCCTCGCTGAATCGGACACTTTCGTACTGGACAGGCTGCCGCCCCACCGGCTCCTCTCAGAAGAGTTAGGCCGCAAGGCCAGCAAGATGGTTATGGAACCGGACGGCGGGACTGCCTGGGATGAGGTGCCCCAGCGCCTCCGCGACGAGCCGTGTCTTTCCTCCGAATATATCCAGAGGCTGGCCCAGGCGGCCATAATGATCGAAAGATACTACAGGCGCCCCCAGGATGTTGAGTGGGCTTTTGACAGTAAAGGCAATCTCTATATACTTCAGTCCAGGCCCCTTAACGTTCGGCCCAACCAGCCGGAGCGCCACCGGCTCTATATAGACCAGGCGACCCTGTCGGCGCACGTGCTTTTCTCGGGCAAGGGGACCGTTGTCCAGGGGGGTGTAGCGTCAGGAAAGGTCTATGTGGCGCGAACGGATGACGACCTCAGGGATTTCCCATACGGAGCGATTCTGGTAGCTCGCTACACTTCTCCCAAATATTCACGCGTAATGCGCAAGGCCAGGGGGATACTCACCGACGTGGGTTCCGCCACAGGACATATGGCCACTTTGGCGCGCGAATACCGGGTCCCCACCGTGGTGGATACAGGGGTGGCCACAAAAGTTCTCAAGACGGGAGACGAAGTGACCCTGGATGCCCTCCGGAACGTGGTCTACGAAGGAACGGTCAAGGAACTGAGCCAATTTGAGATTACCCAGGAGGAGGTCTTCGAGGAATCATACGAGTACCGCATGCTCAGAAGGGTCCTCAAGAAAGTGAACCCCCTTAACCTGGTCGATCCGCACAGCGAGTATTTCAAAGCTGCCCGATGCCAAACGTTTCATGACATCACCAGGTTTGTTCATGAAAAAGCGGTTGAGAGGCTCATAGACCTGAGCGAAAATTACCAAAGATATCATGACAGGACGCCGAAACGACTGGAGTCCTCGATTCCCCTGGGTCTGGTAATAATCGATATAGATAAGGGGACCAGCGTGCCTGCCCAGGCCCGCTCCGTTACGGTCGAACAAATTGAATCCACGCCCATGAAAGCGCTTTTGCAGGGACTTTCGGAAAGCGGCATGTGGGAAACTAATCCCGTTGCTGTGGACCTGGGGAGTTTGATGTCGAGCTTCACGCGGACTTTCAGTTCATCGCTGGCCGGCCCCGAACAAGTTGGCCGCAACCTGGCCGTGATATCCAACAATTACATGAATCTCCACCTCAGGCTCGGTTATCACTTCAACATCCTGGACGCCTACATTGGCGATGAGCTCAACGATAACTACATTTATTTCCGCTTTCTGGGTGGTGTTTCCAATCTCCAACGCCGCTCGCGCCGGGCCAGGTTTATTGCCGAAGTCATGGAGTGCTTCGATTTTCGCGTTGAAGTTCATGGAGATTTGATTGTCGGAAGACTCAAGAAAATGTCAAAAGAGTGGATGGTCGCCAAGATGAAGGTAATTGGCGGCCTGATCGGCTACACGCGCCAACTTGATGTCAGCATGATCAGCGATGAACAGGTCGCCCTGCATCTGGCCGAATTCATCAAGAGGATTCAGGTCCTTACGGAGGTGAGAGATGATGTCCCCATGTGCGAACTGCGCTCAAAAGACGCAGATTCTAATCCTTGACGATGAACCTATCGTGTGCAAGCGTCTGAGGCCGGCTTTTCAAAAAGCGGGCTACGAAGTGGAAACCTTTAACGACAGCGCTTCGGCGATGGCCAGGATTGAGGAAAAGCAGTTCGATATTGTCATTACTGACCTGAAGATGAAGGGAGTCGACGGAATGCATTTCCTGGAGCGAATCAAAGAGATTGCGCCCAATACCGGAGTTATAGTCATAACGGGTTTTGCAACCTCGGAGAGCGCCAAGGAGTCGTTTCGAAAGGGCGCCTTCGATTTTGTGGCTAAGCCGTTTAAATTGAACGAGATTATCGACACCGTCCGGCGCCTGGAGGAAAATCGGCGCCGATAAATCCAGCTTTCAGTTATTAGGTTTTAGTTTTTAGTTCTTCAGGTTTGAAGTCACGACTCTTGACTCCGTTTTCTGGCAGCATTACGTGCGCTCAACTAAAAACTAAAAACTCGAAACTCAAAACTCTTATGCGCATTCCGTTCATCTCACCCAAACGACAGAGGCCTGTTCCCGAGCAGGGGGTGGAATGGGTCCGGTCCCTGTTTGTAAAGTTCCAGCGGATTCAAAAACACAATACCAAAGCACTGGAAATAATGGCCGAGATGGACCGGGCTCTTGGCGGCGAGTACATCTTCGACCGCGCTTTCCTTGAAAGCTCGGTTCGCGAGTTGAGCGGACTTGTCTATCAGGTGGCCTACAGCCTGAATGCCATGTCGCGCAACGGATACGTCCCTCTCTACGATCGGTATCAAAGCATCAAGGCGACCCTCGATGACATACTGGCTGGCGGCATGGGGCCTTTTGGGACTAGTCTCGCTTTGCCCTATTCTGTCCTGGGCGCCGAAATGGAACCGCTGGCCGGCGGTTTGAATGTCTGTCTCGCCGAGGCCC
>DASPQK010000278.1:0-4998 GCA_035624985.1 Syntrophobacteraceae bacterium
GCCTCATAGGTGATTACTTCATCAAAGACCAAGCCCTCCGGCAGGAGGTCGCGCGTGGACACGTAACCCTTGGAGCCATGATCGTCGGTCAGAAGGGCCAGGTGCGCCTCTGAAAAGTAATTACGAACGGCCCAGAAAGACGGCAGGGCGAAAAGCGAGTCGCCCAGCAAGCCAATTCGGTAGACTAAAACCCTTTTCCCCGTAGACAATCTCCTGGGATGCAGAAACAAGAAACTAAAAACTCGAAAGTAGAAACTGCGAGTGGACGACCTAGTAGGCTGTTACGCCCAATGCTTAAGGACCCACGAGTTCGGAACTATAAGAGGGCGCCTCCTGCGGGTCTTCGTAGGCCGGATGGTCAGGTGTCCAAGCGACAGCGGCGAGCAAATCAGCCGCGACGAAGTCGGGTTTCGCCTCCAGTTGTGCTTACAAACTCATTCTAAAGGAAGTTCTTGAGCTTCTGGGTATACAAACTCATTGTAGCGGCTATGCTTGAAGAAATGACATACCCGTATTTGGTGATACCATTGCTCCACAATCCATCTTGCCAACAAATGGTAGGGAACTGCAAGCTTGATGTCGTTGTGGGCCTGATTAAACTCATTTATCGCTAGTCTCTCCCCAGTGTAATCGTTGTGTAATGTTAAGTCTGTACTGACGGTGTCGCAGCTCGGTTCGATGATGTCGTCAAAATAGCAGAACACTCGAGGCAAATAGTATCTTTCAGGGGCCTCGAGCATTTTCAGAGCAGCGGCCGCTGATGAATAGAAATCAACATCATACATTATCGCCCCAATCGGGGCAGGACTGTACTCCTCGAGGAAGGCCTTCGACGTATTGTTGATATCGCCCAAAACCAACTGCGCCTTTTTCAATCGTGCCCTAAGTTTTGGCACGTCCATTATGAGGAACCCTTTTTTGTAGCGGTACGGCAGGTCCCTGTAATCCAAGGGCTCCGGTAGGCCTACGCCCGTGTCAAATCCGTAAATATCAATATCTATTGCGAGCCTTTTCGAAACATTTTGAGCGTGGTATTCCAGATTCACGAGCCCATTACCCCCAGCTACCCCGAATTCCAAGACGCTTATTCGCTGATAGCGCAGCCGCTTTGCCAAAACCGCAGCGTTGTAGACACAATAGGCATAGTTTGGACGGTCCACTGCTCCTAGTCGCATTCGCTGTTCATAACTGCCTATGCGGAGTTTTTGGATGACCTTCTTTGCAACATGTCGAAGGGGGCACGGATCGACCATCAGTCGTCGCAGGTACGTTGTCATCAGCTTCCTCCTCCTATTCGTGGGACTCGCAATGTTCCCTACGGCTTTCGAGACCCATCCCCCACACGCGCCCGAAAGTCCAGTACGATCGATTCTGAGCGCGTCGGTCGGGCTCCAAGATCGCTATTTGATTCCGAAACCGAAGGAACGTGACGAGCGGCCTAAAAACCCTCCACCTTAAGGAGGTAGAAGAGCACTTTTTATCCTGGTCCTGATATCGTCGGCGGTGAGACGGAAAAAAGCGTCCAGCTCGTCCAACGAGCCGTAATGGTGCGGAAATTCGAGGGGAATTCCGATATAGGTTACGGCAACCGGGCGCAAGCCAGTGGCGGCTGCAATGTCGACCGCGCAGGCCCCGCTATAATAGGGTTCGCAAACGAACAACTTGCCGCCTTGGAGGTTTTCCCGCAAAGTGTCCCCATCAAACGGCGCGACCGTGGTGTAGTAGAGAATCGTAACGTCCAAGTCCTTGCACGCCTCCTCCACGCGCTCGCGCATGGGGCCGACGGCGATGACCGTAGCACGCGCTCCCGTCTTTACCACCAGGGCCTTCCCGAACACAACATCATGGCTAACGGCATTGCTTCTGAAACTCATGCGGAAGTAGGTGGGGCGGCCGTCGCGGTACGATTGCTTGAACAGGCTGTCAAACTCGGCCGGAGTTCCTGGCACGACGATCTCCATCCCGGGGATATTCTTCAGGACGCCGACATCGGCGGGGCACTGGTGCGTGCATCCCCACGATACCATATCGTAGGAGACGCCGGTGCCTATGAAGTTTCCGCCAAGGCCCTGATAGCCGAAATCGTTTTTGATCTGCTCGAAAGCCCGCTCGACAAGAAAAGCGGAAATGGTATGCACGACGGGAATGAATCCCTGCATGGCAAGCCCCGCCGCCATGCTCATCATGGACTGCTCCAAGATGCCCACGTTATAGACCCTGTCCGGAAACTTCGCCTGCGCGAACCGGAAACCGTAGGTTCCCACGTCTCCGAAAAGCAGGACCAGTTTATTGTCGACCTTCATTACTTCTTCCACGGTGAGGGGAAGCTGTCTGCGCATGGGGTTAGGTTAAGGTTGCTATCATCTCCTCCAACTGCTCCGGCGTGGGATACTTGTGGGTCCACTCCGCGCTGTTCTCCATTATCTTGCACCCTTTGCCCTTGACGGTTTCCGCGATGACCGCCACCGGCTTGCCGTCGCTGCGTTGCGTGATGGCCGCGTATATCGCCTCCTGGTCGTGGCCATTAATGGAAACCGCCTGCCAGCCGAAGGATTCAAATTTCTTCCGCATGTCGCCGGGGTTGAGCGCGCTGTCGCCCGAATGGTTGTGATCCACGATGCAATAAAGATTGTCCAGTTTGTGGTGCACGGCGAGCATCGCTGACTCCCAGACCGCCCCCTCGTTGCATTCGCCATCGCCAACGATCACGTAGACCTTGCTCGGCGTCCTCTTTATCCTGGCCGCAAGCGCCAAGCCAACCGCCATCGGGAAGCCGTGCCCCAAAGAACCCGTGGAGGCCTCCACGCCGGGGACCAGAGTGCGGTCCGGGTGACCGCCGAAAATGCTATTGAATTTGCCGAAGTCTTTGAGGAGTGCTGGATCAAAAAACCCCTTCTCCGCCAGGACGACGTAGAGGCCGATGGCCGCATGCCCCTTGCTTAAAATGAACCAGTTCCGGTCGGGGTCCCTCATTGTTTCCGGGGTGACGCCGAGCACGCGGTCGTACAAAACCCAGAGAATATCCAAAATGGAAAGCGCCGCGGGGATGTGCCCCTCATTCGCCGCGGTGGATATTCGGATGATCTTCTCCTTCAGCGCTATCATAGATCAATTATGATGCGGTTTGCCCCCCCGCCACGCATCATCGCTACTGCATCGTTCACATGGTCCAACGTGGTGCGATGCGTGATCAGATTATCGATATCTAAGGACCCTGCTTGAAAAAGTTCCACGTAACGCGGGATGTCTCTTCTCGGCGAAAATCTCCCCCCTTGCGTGGCCTTGATGGTCTTGCCCTCCGCGCTGCCGAAGAGATGGTCCGCCATCTTAATCTCCACACTCTCCCCAGGCTTGATGTGCCCCGCAAGAATGTAACGACCGCCTTCGCCCAAAAGCGGGAGAGTATCCGCTATGCTCCGCGCATTGCCGGAAGTATCAATGATGACATCCATTGTTCTCGCGCCGACCCCACGCTGGAGCGCTTCCGGGATACTTTCCTTGGCGGCGTTTACAAAGAGATCCCCATGGAGTGCTTCCACCCTCTCCTTTTTGCTGTCAAAAACATCTATACCTACGATCGGACGCGCCTGAGCGAAACGCGCAGCCTTCATGACGCAAGCGCCGAGGCCGCCGAGACCCACGACCATAACGCTCTCGCCGGGCCGCACCTGCGCCTCGTTCGCCACGGCGCCCAAAGCCGTGGAAAGGCCGCAGCCGAGAAGCGCGCAGAAATCATTGGATATCTCTTGTGGCACCGGCGTCACGCGGTTCTCCGAGGCGATGGCGTACTCGCTGAAAGTCGTCACCTTCCCACCTCGTATTGTTTTCCCCTTGAACGTGTAGGTAGGGAAATCAGCCTCAACACCGTCGCCTTTGCGCCAGTGCATGACCACCTTGTCGCCTTTTTTCACCCTCGTGACCCCAGAGCCAGTTTCTTCCACGACGCCGCATCCCTCATGGCCCAGAAGATGTGGGACGTATCTTGCATTGCCTTTCTCACCTGCGATCTCCTGGAGCTGAGCACCGCAAATGCCGCTCACGAGCACCTTCACGAGTACTTGGCCAAACGAAAGCTCGCCCGGCTCAACATCGGCAATGCAAAGGGGGGCATTTATTTGTTCTAAGACGGCTGCCTTCATAAATAAGGGTCACTCCACGATCGTTCGGCGCACAGCGAGGCTCTGAACATAGAAACTTTTTGTTCCGCACAAATAAACTAGAAGGCCAGCGAGCTCCCCGGGATCAATAAGTTTCTGAGCGTCAGGTCTTTTACCGGACATCCCCGCCGCCATGGCGCCTGGGTATACATCTATCATCCGCACACCATGTTTCAACCATTCTTCCTTCACCGATTCGGAAAAACCGCGCAGGCCGAACTTGGAAGCCGCGTACACGGCCTCGCGGGAACTCCCCCTCAATCCGGCGACGGAGTTTATGTTCACAATCGCGCCGCCCCCGCGAGCCGCGAAATGCGAAAAGGCGGCATAGCATAGAGCGATGGCGGCGGAGATGTTCGTTGAGACCACGGCATCAATCTTTTCCACGTCGCTCACCGCGCCCCACTCCAACTGGGGATTAACGGCGGCATTATTAATAAGCACGTCGACGTTCCACTCCTGGAACGCCTTTTTTACCGTCGCAAGGCCGTCCGCGCTTCGCAGGTCCGCAATAATCACCGGGCACTCGGCCTTTTCTGCTCTCACAATCTCTTCCCGCACAGCGCTCAGTCTCTTTGCGTCCCTGCCGTGCAGAACAACCACATACCCTGCCCGCGCAAACGCACGAGCCAGGAAAGTTCCAAACCCCGAAGACGCCCCCGTTACGAGAACGGTCTTTTGCAAGCCTAACCTCCGCTTCGTCCTACGCCAAGCATGCCGTTCCGTCAATCGGCAGGCGGGTATTCTACAATAACTCCATTACCCTGTGCGAAAAAATCGTACTTCCCGCGCCGAAGCCTGACGGAGATCGCGGGCAGGTCAGGCATTGTCCATCTTTTTG
>DASPQK010000279.1:0-3130 GCA_035624985.1 Syntrophobacteraceae bacterium
CCCCGGATCACCCCCGCTTCGCTCCTCCGGGGCGAGATTTGCAGACGGGCAAGTCGGCAGGCGGTGCCACCGCCTCGGGAGGAGTTCGCTTCAGCGCGCTCCAGCCCGTGCATGAATTGATCCAGGGAGGCGATCCCGACCTGGTCTGCACAAAATACGGCATAAGCAGGACTGAACTCGATGAGATGCTGAGGGCCTACCAGGCTTCACGGCGCCAGGCTGCTGTGAGCGCGGCCGCCGGATTTACCCCGCTTCGCTCCTCCGGGGCCGGCTTCAGCCCCTCCAAAACCGCCCGCAACGACCCCTGTCCATGCGGTTCGGGGAAGAAATATAAGAAGTGCTGTCTGCCCGCACACGAAGAAGCAGGCAGGTTAATTCCCCGAAAACGTTTGCAGCAGATGGAAGAAGGGGCCAGGGCAAAGGAAAAGATCGAAAAGGAAGTCCGTAGAGGCTTTGAGCTTATATTTTTGCGTGAATACGAACGGGCTGAGCGCTACGCAAAAAAACAAATCGAGAGCAGTCCGGAGGACGACAGGTTCCACGATATCCAGGTGAGCGCATGTCTTGGTCTTGGCGACTACGACGCCGCATTTCGGATCGCGCGCAGGAGGTGGCAAACAGCGGTCGAAGAAAAGCTCTTTTTCCAGGAAAACGGCTATCACAAACGTGAAGGAATCGACCGCGCCGGGCACGTCCATTTCTATCCTCCATCGACCTGGCTGGAGAAATTCTGGATAGCTCAACGTGCTCGAACCTGGCGGGAACAATACGGCAAGCTGGCGCCGGCGCGGGGCGGCTCGCCGTACAAAGCGGTTGAAAAACTCCAGTCCGCAAACGATGTGAAGCGTTTCCCGGCAAAGCATGAAGACGGACTGGAAGCGAGAAGACTGGCCCTTGCCCCGGTCCTCGAAAGGATTAAGTCAGAAGGTCCGGGGGCAATTCCATTCCTTCTGCCTATTACCTACAATTATTCATGGGCCTGCCTGTTTGTTCCCGGGCTTCTCGATGCGATCGGCTCCGATGAGTGTTTGCGGCTGTTGGCCGAACTTTCCATGTTCCGCTATCCACACTTTTCACAGGAATGTCTCGTCTGTCTGGAAAAGACCGGGGAACGCGCGATACCTGTCATTTACTCAGTCCTGGAGGAAAACCCGGCCTTCGATGAACTCAAAGCCGGGCTGCTGAACGTGCTGGGGAATTTGCCGTGCGAGCAATCATTTGAAATCCTGGCCAGGTTTACGGAACATGAGAACCTCTACGTCGCCGCACGGGCCTGCGAAGCCCTCGGCAGGCACAAAAACCCCGACGCTCAGCCCTACCTTGAGAGGGCCAGACAACGCATAGGCCCGTCGAAGCAGATCTCCGATGCTGTCAAGGAAATAGCGGAGTCGAGCAGGTGAGGCGCTGCCGGCTGAAAAGTGTCAGGTTTTAGTGCTTAAAATGAAGTGGGTATGAGAATGCCAAAGACCCCAGCCATCAGATCGAGAGGAGAGATGTACTATAACGGACGACAGAAAGCCGGCCCCCGAAGTGTATCTAATCGGGGGCCGGATGTCGGAAGACAGAGAAAAACATCCCACGGGCCTAAGATCGTGTCAACTTTCTTTTGACGCTTGCTATAACTGCCCCTGCTCCCGTTCAGTAATCAGAGCGAACTGAAGCCCGGAGCCGTTGAAAGCCCCGGGCCGAAACAGGATAGAAGCTGGGCCGGGTGGCCGGCGGCGCGGCGTGGAAACGGGAGAGATTATAGAAGATCGAGTTCGGATGGGTCCGGAGTTAGCCTGTATGTGCCGCAGCAGATGATCACGTCGTCAACTTTTTCGAAATAGAGATTTTTGGGCAGAACCTTTTTGGTGACGGGATCGGTCCACTTATATTCGGTCCACCCCGCCCCTTTTTCCCTGGCTGTTTTGATGATCTCGCCGACGAACTTTTTGCCGTCTAAGTCTTTGACTCCCATAAAATTCTTCCCAACGAAGAATTCGTTCATACCATGGGCGAGCATGTTCCCTTCCAGGTCCATAACAAAGATATACTGCTGATTCTTAACAAACTGTCCCCTCGGGTTTGTAAACTCGGCCAGCGCAATCTCTTTGCCCGTTGCCGCGTAAAACGCTTTGGCCCTTTCCACCCACTCCTCAGCTTCTTTTGGCTGTCTTGACACCATATTTCACTCCTTGAGATTCTAAAGGGCTGGTTAAGATGGATCTTGATACTTTGGTACAGTTCTTTTCGGATTTCCTCCTTAAACCAAAGTGTATCAACTTCCGGACTACCCGTCCAAACTCCAGGCTAAAATCGGACCTTTGCCTGAAATGCCCCTCACCAATCCACATAATATAATATCAGATGCTTGGGGCGAACGCAGCATTATTCTCAGCCATTATTCCTGGGCGGTGCTGAATTTGCTATTGGCCCCCATTTTAAAAACAAGTACAGTCACTGGGTGAACTCACGGAAAGATGGCTATGAAATTCCTTTGGACGCACCCTTTCCGACCATGAAGAGGAAAGGAGATGGAGATGGCAAAAACCTACAAAGCTGATGCGGCAATAACCGGCGCCGGGTTGGCCGGGATCGCCACCGCCTTTGAGCTGCTGGAGCGCGGCAAGAAAATCTTGCTGATCGATAAGGACAAGCGGGAAAGATTCGGTGGCCTGGCGAGAGAATCCTTCGGCGGAGTGTGTTTCGTCGGGACGCCGCACCAGAAGCGGCTGGGAATCAAAGATTCGCCTGAACTCGCCTACAGTGACTGGCAAAGGTTCGCCTGTTTCGGCGACAATGATCATTGGCCCAGAGCTTGGGCCAAGTTTTACTGCGAAAATTCCCTCGATTACATCTTCCATTTCCTGAGAAGGAAAAAAATCCGGTTCCTGCCGATTGTCAACTGGGCGGAACGCGGGCTGTTCCAACCAGGTAATTCAGTGCCGCGCTGGCACATTGCCTGGGGCACCGGAGTTGAAATCATCAGCCGCCTGATCGACGCCCTGGAGGAACACCCAAAACGGCAAAACCTGGAGTTGCTGTTCGAGCACGAGGTAAAAGGCATCGAGACGGTCGGCGGCCGCGTTACCGGCGTGGTGGGGACTGACCTGGCAAGCGGGACGGAATTCAGGGTCATGGCGGAGGT
>DASPQK010000280.1:0-3819 GCA_035624985.1 Syntrophobacteraceae bacterium
CAATTACGATGCCAATTGGTTGATCTAATTCCGAATGACGCGAAACTTAATGAAAATTTAAAATATTCCCGAATGATACAGATACTTTCAAGAGATTGACATTTAGCACACAAGGTATGAAATTTTTTCAATGCTCTCACACCATTTCAAATATTCGCCCTCTCACTATTTTTTGCTTCCCATTAAATGATTCATTCTTATAAAACTGTATATCTCTTATCCAAACAATTCTCATTGATTTCCCTAACCGAAGAATCCGTTTCAACTTGCAACTGAGTAAAATGTCTCACCCGGACTTGACCACATACATTCAGTGCGGGATGACCGGAATGAGTAGGTGCGAGTCGTACTTGCCGCCCGTGCGGATCACATGCTGTCCGGCGTTTCTGGTCTCCGGGTGCCCGGCCAGCCGAATCCAGGGAGCATATTTGTAGATATCACTGCCTTGTATGACCACACGCAGCTTCTCGCCCTCGGCGAAGCGGGTTCCCGAAGGCCAGATTTCGATTTCCACCGGCACCGGAACACCGGGCTTGAGCTTCAGTTCCCGCTGATGCAGCAGCCATGGCTGATACGGCGTGGAGCGTTTTTGGTCGAGTTCACGATGGGAGGCTCGCAACCACCCAAGGGCAACCGGGGCATCTTCCAATGCGCTGAAGCCGGCGAACGGGACATACTTGCCGTTTCGGTCAAACTTCTGAATGGCGACGAAAAGGTCCATGTCATCTGCACCGCCAACCTCCACCCACAAGCGCAGCTTCATGTGTCCGGTCAGTTCGGTCGGTTTGGTGAACGTATAGTCGAACTGCGCCCGTTCCTCCCTGTAAGCAGCCGGACTACGGCTTCCATCTCCGGGCGCGTCATAGCGGGCTTTAGACTCGACTTTTACAGGAGCTATTCTCAGCGATCCGGTGCGCGCGTCCAGGAAAAGCCTTTTGTACTGCGTTCGGGCCAACGGCCATTCGTTTTCGTTCCTGAACTTTCCGACGTAGTAGCACTCGCGGACCTCGAGCCGGACCCGTGCCCAGCGCGGCACCTCGTTCTCGATGCCTTTGAGGAAGTGGTCGAAAAATTTTCTTAGTCTCTCCACATTCTCCGGCTGGTAGTAGTACTCCCATTTCTTTCTGCCGTGAATTTCGAGCCACTTGTCCCGGGAGGAGATTTTTTTGAATGCCTCCAGTGTTCCCCGGGTGTGCAGACCCTGATCTCCCCAACTCGCCACCACATAAGCGGGCACGGTGATTTTCGAAAGATCTGCGGTTTTGCTGACCCAGTAACTGTCGATAAATGGATGTCTCTTCGCCATCTCGAAGATGTTTTCCACCCGGTTCAAGGAGTAGCAAATCCCTGTTTGCCATACCGGGAAGAAAAACGTTTCAGGAATGCCGCCGTGATAAGCAAACTCCCGGTACAAGTCGCTGACACCTTCTACGGGATTGATCGCTGCGAGATGTGGCGGTTGGGTCGCCGCCGCCAGCCACTGGATGATTGCCAGGTAGGAAACGCCGGTCATTCCGACCTTGCCGTTGCACCACTCCTGCACGGCCAACCATTCGATCAGGTCATGGCAGTCTCTGCCTTCGTCATTGCTCCAGTAGGTCGCATCCCCCTCAGAGTACCAGAGACCTCGGGGATCGCAATTAACAATAGCATAGCCATGTGGTACCCAGTAGACAGGATCGGGGCCCTCATAGTGGGCGTATTTGGAAAACCACTCTTTCCTGACACCGCCGTTCTTGAAAAACCTTTCGTACGCGGCGGGCACATGCTTACCGTATGCGCTCCACGAGATCAGCGCCGGAACGCGTTCTTGCCTCTCCGGGCGAAGAATGTCAACATATATCTTCACCCCGTCACGCATTGGAACGGCTACGTCGCGCTCGATGATCATGCTGTTCTCTCTTGTGACCCGGTACCCGTGGCCCGGGTATTTGCGCTCCTCAGGCGGCAACCCTTTTTGGAAGATGATCTTAATCGGTGTTTTGGTCATAGCGCTCCTTCATCATTCAAGATTCTGTGTTTGCTTTCGGGCTGACCCGGTTGTGCCACACCACCGTTACTGGCCGACGAGCTTCCCACCATGGCTGATAGCCTGGGGAGTCGGATTGACCCGGCACATCGCGCGTGGTGCTCATAGATATCCAGCCGGCACCGGCAACGGGGTTGCCAGGGTTTATTTCAGACGCCTGGCTGCTTCTTGGACGATGCTGAGATCGACGTACTTCTTGGCATCGATGTTGGCTTTGAGAAAACCGAGTTCCTGCTGCAATTGGATGTTGGCCTGTAATATGTCAGGGTTCGGGAGCAGGTTCGGATCCCGATAGTAGTCCTCTTTCGTGAAGACCCAGCTTTGGAAACGATCGGGCGATTGCTTGCTGACTCTCGCTGCAATCTGGACAGCCTCATCGTGGTTCTTGGGATCGAGGAACCAGCGGACCGCCCGCACAGCGTCCTCCATGAAATCGACCATCGCAGCGCGGTTGCTTTGGAGGAATCCGGAACGAGCCACCCACATGATCATTTGCGAGGGCCCCATGGCGTCTTTCTGCGTGAACAAGGTCCGTGCCATTGCCCGAAGCTGAGGATCCAGTGCAAAGGGAATCGCCATGGGGGCAATGTCGACCTTTTTCGATGCGAGCATTGCCTTCATGTTCGAGAAGTCCGCTTCGACAGTCGTGACGTCCTTATTGGGATCCAGACCGTGCTTACGGAGCATGGCGCGCGCTGCAATATCCACGCCGCTGCCCAAGGCGTTCGTGGCCACCACCCTCCCCTTTAGATCTTCAACCCTCTTGACGGGGCCATCTTTCAGCACCATGAACTCGGTGCTACGATAATTGCCCACTCCGTCCTGATACTCGTCGCCGATGATCCTGAGATCTTGCATATTTGCGTTTTGAATTGCCAGAGCGAAGGTGGAAAAGGCCAGGTTGGCGATTTCGAGTTCGCCGCTCGCCAGCGCCAATATCATGGTCGGCGTGCCCTGAAAATGGGTTGGTTCCATGACATAGGACTTGCCCAGATGCTTCGCAATGCCCTGCTTTTCGAAAAGGATGGGTGCCCAATTGATGACTGGGACCACCCAGGCGAGGCGGATCTTTATAGGTTCGGCGCTCTGGGCAAAGCCCGCCACGAACGTCAACAGCACTGCGGTGAAAACGGCACATACGATTTTCTGTAAACGCGTATTCATGTCTCCCTCCCAGCTTTAAAAAGGTGCATTTAAAGAAACTTTGCATGCTAAAAACTTGCTTTTCTGTTCTATAAGAAAGGTATGCTACAATGGGTTTTTTTTGTTTGTCAAGGAGTTTTTTGCCCCAATGCCGACATGGGAGAAATAGACGTAGCCGACCATGCAGGCTGGGAGGGATTTTTTTAAACTAAGAATTCCTAATTCTTCAAATCGTCTCTTTATCGTGGATCAGTAAACAACCTCCCCTACGGGGGCATAGCCATTCCTCAGTTTGTGGGCGAACAACTCCCGCGCCCTTTCTCTTTTCCACTGTATCTGTATCTATTTCACCAATCTCGGGCGGGATTGGTAAGCTATACGGTAGTGCAGGCACTCAAAGAAATGAGTTTCCTGCCATCGATGATACTTATCTAATCGCCCCGTAGGGCAGAGTTCCACGGGCTTGCCCGTGGGTGAATGAGAGCGGCGGCGATAGGGTATAATGGATGCATGGAGACACGAGTATCGGGACACAGTGTATATCGGACGGAATACCATATTGTTTGGATACCAAAATATCGCCGCCGCATCCTGAATCCTGGCGTCAAGGCGTATGTTTTGAAACTTTTTCCGAAGGTTCTAGAGAT